>NZ_JACLQK010000019.1:0-47545 GCF_016648645.1 Streptococcus sp. 22.1
CTCTGAACATAAAAAAAGAGAAGACCTATCAGGTCCTCTCTAGATGTTAGCTTTTCGTCACCCACTACAGTTGACAAGGAGCCTCTATTTTTTCCCTTTAACTTGGTCTGTGGCAACATCTTCGCCAAACCACTTGTTAGAAATCTTTTGAAATTCTCCTTTTTTATAAAGGGTTCTAAATCCTTGATTGATTTTTTTGATCAGTGTCTTATCTGCTTTACGAGCACCTACAGCAAAGCTTTCACCTTCATAACCAGCAGGCATAACATTATACTGATCCAGAACCCCTGATTTTTCTAAGTAGTAATTAGCATACACACGGTCAATCAATAGACCGTCAATACGTCCACTATCAAGGTCAATCAAGGCTTGAGTAAAGGTCGAATATTGGACTGCTTTTTGGTTGGCAACGATATCCTTCAAAATCTTCGGAGAAGCATTGAAAGCATCATAACCGGAAGACCCTGCTTGGGCACCTAAGGTCTTACCTGACATTCCAGCAACAGAATCAATTCCCGAAGACTTTTTGGTTACCAGTACTTGTTCATTGACCATATAAGGTTCCGTGAAGTCCGCAGACTGCTTACGCTCATCCGTGACCGAGTAACCATTCCAAATGAGGTCAATTGTCCCATTCTTCAGTTCTGTTTCTTTCATATCCCAGTCAATAGCCTGCCATTCGACATCGATACCATACAATTTAAAGACTGCAGTTGCAAGATCAATATCAAAACCAACATAGCTACCATCCTTTTCCTCATATCCCATAGGAACAAAGGTTGCATCAAAACCAATTTTGATTTTCTTTTCTTTGGTATAGGTTTGCCACTGATCTTTCTGAGTTGCAAAATGTGAGCGCGAGCTGCAAGCTGATAGCGCAAACAAAGGCAAAATGACAAGACAGCCTAGCAAAATCGTTTTTACTATTTTTTTCATGGAAAATCCTCACTATTTTGGATTGATAGTGACAATCTCATCGGCGATGTGTTGTGCAAACTGCATATCGTGAGTGATAACGATTTGCGTAATCCCAGTCTCACGATTCTGCAAAATCAATTTCTCCACTTCTTGACGCAACTCAGGGTCAAGAGCTGATGTTGGTTCATCATAGCCGACAATTTTCGGATCAATCATCATAGCACGCGCAAATGCAACACGTTGTTTTTGTCCCCCAGAAAGAGAGTAAGGATAAGCATTTCCGTGAGCTCCAAGGCCTAAACGGTCAAGCAGAGCTTGAGCTTTTTTCTGAGCATCCTCCTTAGACATTCCCATCGTCTTAATTGGAGAAAGCGTTAGATTGTCTAAGACTGTTAAATGTGGAAACAGTTGGAAATCTTGGAAGACAAAACCGAGCAAATTACGACTTTCCATCTGATCCAAAGGAATCTCTTCATTTTCATAAATAATTTGTCCTGAATCAATGGTTTCAAGACCTGCTAGCATACGCAAGAGAGTCGTTTTACCACCACCAGATGGTCCGACAATAGCCAAGATTTTTCCTTCTTCTACTGTCAGATTATACTTATCAAAAATTTTGTGTTGACCAAATTGCTTGGAAATATTTTTTAATTCTAACATAAGGTCTCCTATTTATAATAGTTGAATTTCTTTTCGATGTTTTTCGAAGCCACAGTCACAACACCCACAAGGATAAGATAGATAGCTCCGGCCACAAACATCGGTGCTAAGGTCGCATCACGGTTCGCAGCGGTACGACTTTCCAAAAGAAGGTCTCCAACCCCAAGCACATAAACCAATGATGAATCCTTAACCAAGTTAATAATCTCGTTAAAGATACTTGGCAAGACAATCTTGACCACCTGAGGAAGGATAATGTAGCGGATGGTTTGGAAAGGACTAAGTTTAAGCATTTTTGCTGCTTCGTATTGTCCTTTCGGAATAGCCAAGATTCCTCCACGGAAAATCTCTGCGAAATAAGCTGCATAGTTAAGCGTAAAAGCAAGAATAGCAGCTGGTAGACGATCAAAGACAATCCCAACACTTGGAAGAACGTAATAAACGAAGATCAATTGTAAAAGGAGAGGCGTTCCACGCATAATCCAAACGTAAAGGGTTAATAACCAATTTAAAGGTTTGAATTTAATCTGCATTAAGAAAGCAAGTACAATCCCTAATGGAATCGACAGTACGATAACAATGAAAAATACTTGAAGTGTGACTACCGCACCGTTCAAAAGGGCTGGTAATACTTCCAAAACGTATGACATATAAACTCCTATAATTATTTAGTATTATTGAATATTATACCAATTTTTTTGAAAAAATGATATAAGATTTTGAAAATAGTAAAAAGGAGTGCGACTAGACCCAATTTTCAAAATGAGTTCATAATCACACTCCTGGGAGACTTAAATAGTCTGTCCTGAGAAACAAACAATACTTAAGTCTAGCATCCCTAAAGCTTATTTTAGATTTTCTTAACAAATTCAGATTTAAGTTTCATAGCACCAAAACCATCAATCTTACAATCAATGTTATGGTCACCTTCAACCAAACGAATATTTTTAACACGTGTGCCTTGTTTAATATCTTTTGGCGCACCTTTCACTTTCAAATCTTTAATAACTGTAACAGTATCACCGTCAGCAAGACGTGTTCCATTACTATCAAGAACCACAAGTCCTTCTTCTTCTGCAACTTCGTTTGGATCCCACTCATAGGCACATTCAGGACATACAAGCAAGATTCCATCTTCATAAACATACTCTGAGTTACATTTTGGACAATTTGGTAATGACATAATTCTCTCCTAAGATTGTGATATAGATACTATTCTACTTTAGATTCTCCAATTAAGCAAGGGTAAAAAGGATAAAAACAAACAACATCCCTTACACTGTAAGAGATGTTAGTATTTTTATTCAACAGTAACTGATTTAGCCAAGTTACGTGGTTTATCGACGTCAAGTCCACGATGAAGTGTTGCAAAGTAAGCAATCAATTGTGTCGGTACAACCATTGAAATTGGTGACAAGTAAGGGTGAACATTATTAAGAACGATGTCATCACCTTCTTTAGCAACATTTTCCTCAGCAATAGTCAACACTTTAGCACCACGAGCAGCTACCTCTTGAATATTACCACGAGTGTGGCTAGCAAGAACAGCGTCAGACAAGAGCGCAATAACAGGTGTACCATCTTCGATCAAAGCAATCGTTCCGTGTTTCAACTCACCTGCTGCAAAACCTTCACATTGGATATATGAGATTTCTTTCAATTTAAGACTGGCTTCCATAGCAACATAGTAATCTTGACCACGACCAATATAGAAAGCGTTACGTGTTTCTGCAAGAAGAGCTGCCACTTTCTCGTCAATGACTTCTTTTTCAGAGAGTGTTGATTCGATAGATTGTGCTACAAGTGACAATTCATGTACCAAGTCGAAAGCTTTAGCTTTTTCATTACCATTAGCCTCACCGACTGCTTTAGCCAAGAAGGCAAGAGCCGCAATCTGAGCAGTGTAAGCTTTAGTAGAAGCTACGGCAATTTCTGGGCCAGCATGAAGAAGCATTGTATGGTCAGCTTCACGAGAAAGGGTAGATCCTGGAACGTTTGTCACTGTCAAACTTGGAATACCCAACTCGTTAGCTTTAACAAGAACCTGACGGCTATCTGCTGTTTCACCTGATTGGCTAATAAAGACAAAGAGAGGTTTCTTGCTAAGGAGTGGCATACCATAACCCCACTCAGAAGAAATACCAAGCTCAACTGGTGTATCTGTCAACTCTTCGAGCATCTTCTTAGAAGCAAAACCAGCATGATATGATGTTCCTGCCGCAAGGATATAGATACGATCAGCCTCTTGAACAGCCTTGATAATATCAGCATCTACAGTCACTTGTCCCTTGTCATCTGTGTAGGCTTGGATAAGCTTACGCATCACTGTTGGTTGCTCATCGATTTCTTTGAGCATGTAGTAAGGGTATGTGCCTTTACCAATATCAGAAAGGTCAAGTTCAGCTGTATAGCTATCACGTTCTTTAACAGTACCATCATAATCTTGGACTTCGACACTATCAGCTTTCACGATAACTAACTCTTGATCGTGAATTTCCATGTACTGATTAGTTTCGCGAATCATAGCCATGGCATCTGAGCAGACCATGTTATAGCCATCACCAAGACCAATCAAAAGTGGTGATTTGTTTTTTGCCACGTAAATTGTTGAGGCATCTTCAGAATCCATAAGAGCGAAGCCATATGATCCACGGATAATATGAAGAGCTTTCTTGAATGCTTCAAGAGTTGACAAATCATCTTCTTCAACGAATTTTCCAATCAAGTGAACTGCAATTTCAGTATCAGTTTGGCCTTTGAAATGGTGACCAGAAAGGTATTCTTCCTTAATTTCAAGATAGTTTTCAATAACACCATTGTGAACCAAAACAAAACGTTCTGTTTCTGAGCGGTGTGGATGAGCATTATCCTCTGTTGGTTTACCGTGAGTTGCCCAACGAGTATGTCCGATACCTGCTGTCCCTTCTACTCCTTCAGTTTTAGCAGCAAGTTCCGCAATACGGCCAACAGCCTTAACCAATTGACTAGATGCATCGCCAGCTACAAAGATACCAGCTGAATCATAACCACGGTATTCTAGCTTTTCAAGTCCTTGAATCAAGATATCAGTTGCATTTGTGTTACCTACAACACCAACAATTCCACACATATTTTTAATAATAACCTCAGATCAAAGAGGTCATGTCTCCTTCATTTAAAATTGGTATAGTCAATAAGCTCTTTAAAAAGCTTAACGAGGACAGTATATTCCATATATTTGACATTGTCAAGCATAAAAATTGGTATAGTCCTAAAAAGACTTTTTACTCGCCTCTTATCCTAAGGAATAATCCTTAAAATATGCTATAATAAGGCTATGCGAATTCAACAATTACATTATATTATCAAAATCGTCGAAACCGGCTCAATGAATGAAGCTGCAAAACAACTTTTCATTACGCAACCAAGTCTTTCAAATGCTGTTCGTGACTTGGAAAGAGAAATGGGAATTGATATCTTTATCCGTAACCCTAAGGGAATCACCTTAACCAAGGATGGCGTTGAATTTCTCTCTTATGCCCGTCAGGTAGTGGAACAAACGAATCTCTTGGAAGAACGCTACAAGAGTCATACAGAGACACGTGAATTGTTTAGTGTTTCCTCTCAACACTACGCTTTTGTTGTCAATGCCTTCGTCTCACTTCTCAAAAGAGCTGATATGACACGTTACGAGCTCTTCTTACGTGAAACACGTACTTACGAAATTATTGAGGACGTTAAGAACTTCCGTTCAGAAATTGGTGTTCTCTTCCTTAACAGCTATAACCGAGATGTCTTGACTAAGATGTTTGATGACAACCGTCTCACATATACCAGTCTCTTCAAAGCTAGACCGCATATCTTTATCAGCAAGTCAAATCCATTGGCTAAGCATGAAGTTGTCTCTTTGGAAGATTTAGAAGACTTTCCATACCTTAGTTACGACCAAGGGATTCATAATTCCTTCTACTATTCTGAAGAGATTCTCTCTCAGATTCCCCATAAAAAGTCCATCGTGGTTTCAGACCGCGCGACACTCTTCAACCTATTAATCGGTTTGGATGGTTACACCATTGCTACAGGTATTTTAAATAGTAATTTGAATGGTGATAACATTGTCTCTATCCCACTTGATATTGATGATGAAATTGATATTGTTTACTTGAAGCATGAAAAGGCAACCCTCTCTAAAATGGGAGAAAAATTCCTTGATAACCTCGTTAAAGAAGTCACTTTTGACAACTAATAGATGTTAGTCCCCAGCACATAATGTTGGGGACTTTTTATCGCCAAAACTATCCAATTCAAAGCACAAAAAAGAGCCTTTCGACTCTCATCATTATTTATAATTTTTATAGCTTGCCCAAGCTTCATCTATAGATAAGGTATCAGCATCTGTATATGAGCCTCTATAGCTGTTCCAAACAAGGCCACTTGTTGAACCAGTTGCTTGGGTAACTGGAGCTTGATCATAGGCAGTCAAACCATAGTATGCAATAATGCTATTTAATTTAGAAGCGTAAAGACTATCTGTAGCATAAGTCCCTGTCAGTGCCTGAGTGGCATCTGCATAACTACTTGTATTTGATTTCCAAGTACCTGCATAAGTAGATGACGTCATCAAAGCAGCATAATCTGCTAGGGAATCACTCAGACTTCCATAAGAACGGAAAGGTTCATCAATCTCATAAGTCTTCCCTGTACCATCGTCTTCCCAAGTACGCATAGTAACGGAGTTTCCATTATAAGAGCCCTTAATCCCAAAGAAGTTGTAATAAGGAGCTTGACTCAAACCTGACTGACCTGAATTTGATTCCAGAATAGCTTGAGCAATTAGAACAGAAGCATAGATATTGTAATCTTGACCAATCTGTCTCGCAGTCTCTCCGATACTATCAATAAAAGCCGTCGTAGTTTGATTGTAGGCAGCTTCAGCTTTAGCATTAACACTGTTATCATTTTTTCTATCTGTTGTAAAAGCTAGAACCAAAAAGAGCGAACAAACAAAAGCTCCCACGATAAAAATCATATACTTCTTTAAATGACGATACATACAACCCTTCCTTCATAAAATTTTCAATTATAATATTTTAATACTATTCTATCAGAAAAACTGACAAGTCGCAACTTTCAGACCTATTTTCCTTGATAAATAAAGCAGATGTTACCTTTACATCATATTTATAATAAGCTATAATATAGTCAAATTTTAAGGAGATAAATGAATGAAAATAAAAGAATTCTTACCCGGACTAAGTATTGCAATACTTATATCTCTCCTAGCATGGTTCCTTGGAAACTTATTTCCTATTATTGGTGGGCCAGTCCTTGGTTTATTTATAGGACTTCTGATAGGAATTATTCTAAGAGATTCTCAGAAACTTAAAGCAGGAATGCAATTCACATCAAAAAAAGTATTACAATACGCTGTTATTCTTCTTGGATTTGGACTAAATCTTTCTCAAGTCTTTAAGGTTGGCGTAACGTCACTTCCCATTATTCTAGTGACTATTGCTACGGCACTCGTTACTGCTTACTTCATCCAAAAGCTATTTAGGTTAGATAGCGAAATTACTACTTTAGTAGGGGTTGGTTCTTCAATCTGTGGAGGTTCTGCTATTGCTGCAACTGCTCCTGTAATCAAGGCTAAAGATGAATCTATTGCAACAGCAATCTCGGTAATTTTCTTTTTTAACATCTTAGCGGCTTTAATCTTTCCTCACTTGGGATCTTGGTTGGGACTTAGTAATCAAGGCTTTGCCATATTTGCTGGAACAGCTGTCAACGATACTTCTTCTGTAACTGCTACAGCTAGTTCTTGGGATAGCTTACATGGAACATCTATCCTAGAGCAAGCAACCATTGTTAAATTGACTCGAACACTTGCTATCATCCCTATAACTCTTGGTCTATCTGTATGGCAGTCACGAAAGGATAATACAAAGGAAGCATTCTCGCTAAGCAAAGCAGTGCCTAACTTTATCCTTTGGTTCCTTTTGGCCTCACTGATTACAACTGTTGCAATGTCACTCGGTGTAACACCTGCCGTCTTTTCACCATTAAAAGACCTTTCAAAATTTATGATTATTATGGCAATGACAGCTATCGGTTTCCAAACAAATCTCAAAAAACTAATCACTAAAGGAGGCTCAGCACTTCTAGTGGGAGGAGTCTGTTGGTTATTAATTAGTCTTGCTTCTCTTCTCATGCAAAAGATATTAGGACTTTGGTAAAAGACATCTAAAAAACTCACAATCTGGCTAAGACTGTGAGTTTTTATTATAGAATCATTTTTTATACTCAAAGACATAGGTTTGGATAACCTTATCCCCATCGTTTGTTACTTTCAAATCTACATTGTAGCTCTTAGTTTCACCACTAATATCCTGAACCTTATAATCACCATCTTTTTTTACAGAAGAGGTGGTCTGTCCTGAATAATGCCTAACTTCAAGGCCTGAAGCTCCATCTAGAGAAAAAGAAATGAGCCCGTTTAAAGAATATAGCCCATACAAAATAAGACATAAAAAGCTCAGCGACACAAGGCTCACCAAATAATATTTAACAAAATCCCCCAATTTAAACCCCTGCTTACTCACTTAGTTATTATCTTCCTTTAACTTAACGTTATTTTTATTAGAGTATTTTCAAATTTTATTTTACACACATTTGGGTATTTTGTCAAATTATTTGATATTTAAAATAGAGCCTAATTTTTCTATATACTAAAAGCCGTTAGTCATCTAACGGCAATTTTTTATTTCTGAAATAACGTATTCAAGACGGCTATAGAGACCAAGTAATAAGTCGTAACTTCGATTTTCATTTTCTTTCAAAACAGTGAAAACTGTTGTACTATAGGTAAATTCAAAGAAGTCATCTAATTCCTTGAGCCAGTCATCAATAACCCCTAAATTTTTATCAATGATTGCAAACAAACTTGGCTGATACCAGATTGTACCTTCGATATAAAGGTTTTTGTCAGATAATTTAGATAGGGATACTTTCAAGTCAGCAAGCTCTCTTTTAGCAAGATTTGGTTCAATCTTTAAATCAAAAAGCAAGCGTGCATCATGATTTAGAATATCGAGTTCTGCTTGAAGTAGTTGAATATAATGTATCGCTACTAAATACTGGTTCATGGGTCTCTCCTGGTCATCTGAAAATCGTACTATTATTGTACCACTAAAGAATGAAAAAATGTAGTAATTATTTAATTTTTTACAGGATTTTTTTAGAAAAAATACGATGCTTTAAATTTCTGTTTAAAACTAATGACACTAGCAATTTTCTAAGAGTTTAAGAAATGAAAGATTTTTTAAAAAAAGAAAAACACTCACGAATGAGTGCATTTCTAGTCTTAATGGCTAACCATTTCTTGTGCAATTTCAAAGCCACTAAGTTTTCCAGGATAGTAAGTTGGCCAATTATCCATTTCTTTTAGAATCTCATCTTGGCTACTATTTCCAAAGAAAATATGGAAATGTGCTGAAGTTGTTGGATCTATTTGATGATCTGAAAATTGGACATACTGGTAAGGGTTATCTGCTGCTTGACTATCAGTTGCTGTAAAGAGATAACGAACACCTTTTTTACCAGAAGCATAGGTTAGAATCTTATAACCATCATAACGATAAGTGTGTGTCACACTACTTCCATCATTCTTTGTGAAAGTCATGGTCATCTTTTTACCGTCAATAGCAATTTTAGAAACATCTGTTTGATAGCCCTTAGTGTAGTATTCTTTGTACTCTTGTGCAGTTTTATCTTTATTTAATAGAGATTTGTATTCAAATACTTGATCTAAAGTACCATCTTGAAGATAAGGATAGACCGATTGCCACTCACCAGACCAATCCGAAAGTTCTCTATCTTTAACATCTTTGTCATCGAAGTAACCATTTTGAACCGTTTTCTTGTCATCACTTCCCGTTTCAGGTTGGATAGCTTTACCTTCAACGTCCGTTGTTAAACGAAGATTTTTTAGGTTCTCAGTCATAACACTGACATAGTCTTCACCTTTTTTCAACTGTTCCTTAGTTAGTGATTCAATTGGATTTAAAACTGCTGTCTTAACTCCTACTTCGTTAGCTAAGGTTTTAGCAACACTACTTGAAGCATTTTCCTCAAAATAGATATAGTTAATATCATATTCTTTGACATACTTAGAAAGGCTAGCGATACGTTTTGCAGAAGGGTCGGACTCAGCTGAAACACCTAAAATTGGTACCTGTGTCAAACCGTAATCTAAGGCAAGGTAGGCAAAAGCTGCGTGCTGAGTAACAAAACTTTTCTGTTTTGCTTGACTAAAGGCTTCAGTATACTCCTTATCCAAAGTCTTTAATTTTTTAAGGTATTTCTCGGCATTGGTTGTAAAGACTGCTTTTTTATCTGGATGCTGAGCAATCAAACCGTCTCTAATAGTTTCAACTAATTTTTGAGAACGTTTAGGTGAGAGCCAAACATGGGGATCATATTCGTGGTGATGTTCTTCTCCACCATGATCATGATCTTCTTCCTCTGTTCCAGGTAAAAGAACCATGCCTTGACTTGCCTTAATGACTTTTGTATTTTTTGTGTTGATAGACTTTTCAACTTTTGGAACCCAGGTTTCCATATTTTCATTTAGGTAGACAAAAGTGTCTGCTTTTTCAATGTCAGCGACATTCTTAGTAGATGGTTGGAAATCGTGGGCTTCACTTCCAGCAGGAATGAGATAAGACACCTCTCCCTCATCTCCTACAACCTGCTTGGTAAATTCATAAACAGGGTAAAAGCTCGTCACAACTTTCAAATCACCATTTCCTTTTGAACCGTGGTGACTAGTCGTATAATAAATACCTGCACCAGCAGCTAAAACAACTGCTGCTAATCCTGCTAGGCCAAAAATGCGTTTCTTTTTCATGATATTCCTTTCAAAATACTTAACCAGTTAATAGTTTACTGGTTAAGTATATCACACTTCATTTATTTTGCAAGTCCTAAAATAAAAAAATTGAAATATTTCGACGAGAAAGAATTATTTGATATACTGGAAATATCATTTGGAAAGTAGGTTATACATGTTTCGAAAATTAATCCTATATCTTTTTTTATTGCTTTCAGCCATAGGCCTGACTTATGATACGCAATCATACACTTCAGGCGCTTTGTCTGGTTCGGCATACGGTATTATTGGACTATCAACACTGATTGCCTTATGTTATATCGTACCAGGAATATTTCTGATTCTGTACTTAGGCAAGAGATGGCAGGTGAAACCACTTGTTCTCATATTTGCTCTAATTGGTGGAGTCTTTATCACAGGATGGATAGCTGGTTATGCCAATACCATTTCTCACGACTGGGTGACTGCTCATCTTTCTTCAAAGAGTTTCTTCTACCGCTTTGAGGATGCTCTTATGGCTCCCCTAGTTGAGGAACCCCTCAAACTTGCAGCTTTTCTCTTTGCTATCTATATGGTGCCAACGAAAAGTTACAAGGGGCTCTTGCTTGTCGCTATTACGGCAGGTCTTGGCTTCCAGATTAGTGAAGACTTCTCCTATATTCTTTCAGATTTGCCTGATGGTTTTTCTTATACGGTTTCAGGGATTCTTGGTCGAACTATTGGTGCTGTATCGTCTCACTGGCTTTACACGTCCTTCCTTGCTATGGGGCTAGTCCTTATATGGCGTTCACGTCAAAAACTCATTAATTCCAAGTACAGTCTTATTGGTATGCTTTATGCTTGCGGTGCTTTTGCGGCACACTTTGCTTGGAATTCACCTCTTCGAAATTTAGAAAGCGATTTGCCATGGGCATCAGGCCTCCTCATTTCACTCAATCTTTTCTTTTTCATTACACTTTATCAGCTCCTCTCGAAACTGGATGAAGAAAACAAGTAAGGTTAGACTACGAAAAAACCTTTCCATAAAATTGGAAAGGTTTTTTTGATGACTTTAATCACTCATAGAAAAACGATTGGTCATCAAATTACTTGCATCATCTAAGACTTTTGCCAATAGTTTATCTGTTTCTGACTGAATCTGGTCACTAATCTTTTGATTTTCAGATTCAAAATCAATACTCTCACCATTTGCTAAAGCATTGTCGACATGATTAATCATAGCATGGCCAAGAGCCATCGTTGTTTCTACATAGGCATCTAAATCAGCTTCATGCTGTTGGAAATGAGGATCACAGATAGCAGCAATCAAGCGATTACTCCAGTAGAAATTACCTGTATCAACCTTATCTGTTGTTTGACGGAAATAAGCAGGTGTTGTTTCGACCTGAGTCCAGAATGGCACCATTGTACCAAATGGCATTGATCCATAGGCTAACCACTGAATACCAGTTGTTTCTGATGGTTTGTTAGGACGCATTTGCAAGAGAGCTGTTTGACTAGTACGGTTAATACCGATTGGACGGAATTGGCGTTGACTCACGGCATCTCCTTGAGGTCCATAAGGATCATAAGGCGTATCTTGGTAATGAAGACTCAAAACGTATTTAACATCTTCAACTGTAATTTTGCGGTATGGTTTTTGGCACCATGGAATAAAGAATGATTTTGGATCATAGTCTTTTTCTGGGTTCAAAAATTTCTGCATAGCCCAGGCACGTGGTGTATTATAATGACGATCCTTATCTCGTTGGCTACCAAAAGCATAACGTGGATTAAAGTGTTCATTAGAATAAGTCAAATCCAAGTGATGTTTATTAATAAAATTTCGAATGTCTGGTGAGGCAAGATAATCGTCTGGATTTTCAAACTCATAGTGATCGATACCAAGTTGGTTTGGGTTAGTAACATAGGCATCGTCTGGAACACGTCTTGCAATCCAATGGTGACCACCAATTGTTTCCAACCACCAAATTTCTTCAGTGTCTGAAAAAGCAATCCCATTAGACTCATAAGTCCCGTAAGTTTCAAGGAGTTCTCCTAAACGAAGGACACCTTCACGCGCCGTCTTGATATATGGCAGGACCAAAGTCAACATATCCTCTTCTCCAAAACCATCTTTAACAAGAGGATCAGCGCCGAGAACACGCGCATTGGTCGTGATTGTTTCTGTTGCACTCATGGCAACATTAGCTGAGTTAATACCAGCTTCACCCCAGATACCGTCTTTCCCAAGCGCATCTGGGACAGAGGTATAACGTAGAGGATTATCTGGCAAATCAATTGAAAAATTGCTAAGCACAGACTGGTAATGACGCGGTTGGTCTTCAGGGGGCACGACGAGAAATTCTTTGGGCGTAAAAACACCTGATTGAGAATCCTCAGTACGTGCAATCATGGTAGAGCCGTCATATGAGGCCTTCTTACCTACTAAAATCGTTGTACAAGCCATAAAAGCTTCCTTTCTACTTACAAATCGTCGGCAATCTTATTGATTTTTCTGAGACGATGGTTGACACCACTCTTGGTCAGAGGAGGTTCTATACTATCTGCAATCTGCTGGATAGAGTAATCTGGGTTGGCAATACGGAGTTGGGCAATTTGGCGCAGCTCCACCGGTAAAATCTCCAAGCCAACCGTATCCATAATCTTGATAATATTATTAATTGTTTTCATGCTAGCACTAATCGTTCTAGCAATATTGGCTGTTTCCGCATTATTGGCACGATTCAGATCATTTCTGGTTTCTCGCATAATTTTGACCTCTTCGAAGACATCCTTAGAGTTCATTGCGCCAATAACAAGGAGAAAATCCATAATGTCCTCAGCTTTTTGAAGATAGGTCACAAACCCATTTTTATGACTCAAAACCTTAGCATCGAGCATAAATTTTTTCATGAGAGAAGCTAAATCCTCTGCGTGGTCTTGGTAAACGGAAAAAATTTCTAATTGATAACGGCCTTTTTCAGGATCACGTACTGTTCCAGTCGCCAAAAAAGCGCCTCGTAAATAGGATCTTCCAGCTTCGTCATCTTCCATTACTGATGTTTCAATACCTGTTTCAAAGCCAAAGAAAGAATCTGCCAATTGTAAATCGGACAAAATATCATTGACATGGTCAGCGACAAAAACCGTGTAAACACGATTTTTCTTGAGATTGGTCTTGTTGTGATGTCTCAATTCAGGATTACTCTGATAACGACTTTCCATTAATTGGTAGATATGTCGCGCAATCTTTGCATTTTCTGTTGAGATGGAAAGAGTCAATCCTTGGTTGGTCAATCCAACCGAACCAGACATCTTAATCAATGCTGACAATTCAGCCTTGTCTTTGCTTGAAGCAGCAATTATCTCTTCTTTAACCTTAATTGTGAAACTCATGACTTGTTCCTCACTAGATGCATGAGCTCATCCACTACCAAGTCACCATGGTGGAAGGCACCACCATTTTCAAGTCGCAGAAAATTAGAAGACACAACTGTTTTAGCTTCACGACGTAAGCCCTCAAAATCATGCTCAACCTGAACAAGGTATTCATCAAATTTATTACTAGCCATGTATTCCTTAGGTACTTTCTTAATATTAACTAGGACATTGTCAATCACATCAGAGCCAAGATGACGATTAAGAACAGCCACATGGTCGGCATCTGAGAATTGTTCAGTTTCTCCGTACTGAGTCATAATATTACAAATGTAAGTCACATCAGCCTTGGTCTCGATAAGAGCCTGACGAATCTCTGGTATAACTAGGTTGGGCAAAATCGATGTATAAAGAGATCCAGGACCTAAAACAATCATATCACTATTCATAATAGCATCAACAACCTTACGACTGGCCTTAGGCTCTTCGTCATTATAGGTATTGGTCACATAAACGCGTTCAATCATGCCATCATACTGGGCAATACTACTCTCCCCTGCTACTTCATGACCATCTTGAAAAACGGCATGAAGCGTCAAAGCTGTCTCACTAGCAGGATAAATTTTTCCTGTAACGTGGAAGAACTTCGTCAGAAGCTGCATGGCATTATAGGTAGATCCCTGCATTTCTGAAATTCCAGCGATGATTAAATTTCCGAGTGGATGACCAGCCAAAGCACCATCGGTTTTATCAAAACGATATTGGAAAACTCTTTCATAAAGTTTAGGCATATCACTCATAGCTACCAAAACATTACGCAAATCCCCTGGAGGTGTCAGTTGCATGATATCACGCAAATCTCCCGAAGAACCGCCATCATCAGCTACAGTTACCACAGCAGTGATATCAACATCCTTATGACGCAAACTACGAAGAATGACTGGGATACCAGTTCCCCCACCTATTACTGTAATTCTTGGTTTTTTCATGAACGATTCACTGTCTCCTTACGTCGATCCTTATCACGATGTGTTTCATTGACTGTCCAATCATTTTTCAAATCTTGAGCCAGACGATGTGCAAAGGCTACACTACGGTGTTGACCACCTGTGCAGCCAACAGCAATGGTAAGAACAGACTTACCTTCTTTCTTGTAGCCAGGCAAGATTGGTTTAATAAGCTGTGTCAAATGATTGTAAAAGTCTTCTGATTCCTTATGTTTCATGACATAATCAAAAACTTCTTTATCCAAACCTGTGAGGTTACGAAGTGCAGGATCATAATAAGGATTTGGCAAGAAACGGACATCAAAAACCAGATCTGCATCCAATGGCAATCCATATTTAAAACCAAAACTCAAAACTTCAATACGGAAAGAAGATTGGTCTTGTTCAGATGAGAACTGTTCAGAAATAGCCTTACGCAACTGGCGTGGGGTTAATTCTGTCGTATCAACCACGTTTTGACTCAAACTCTTAAGCGGTGACAAAAGCTCACGCTCAAGCTTAATGCCATCCAAAACACGACCATCTGCCGCCAATGGGTGGCTACGACGTGTCTCTTTATAACGAGAAACCAATTCACCATCAGTGGCATCCAAGAATAGAATCTTGAAATTAAGTTCCTCATTACTTTCCAATTTATCCAGAATATCGTTAATCTCATCGAAGAACAAGCGACTACGCATGTCAACAACAAGAGCAATCTTGTCTGTCTCTTCACTATGTTTTACCAATTCGATAACCTTAGGTACCAAAGAGGGGGGCATATTATCAATGGTGAAGTATCCAATATCCTCAAAGGATTGAATTGCTACAGTCTTACCTGCACCACTCATCCCTGTTACAACAACTAAATTAATTTTTTTCGTTCCCATGAGACTCCCTTTCTAATCTTTCTTCTTTCAAGACACGAATAACGTCTGACATCTTCTCAACTTGTTGGCTAACCCCCATAATCATTTCTGTCTGCAATTTTTGAATTGTCAGAAGATCTGATTGGTCTTGTTGAACCAAGTGGTCAATTTTTTCATGCAGAAGTCGAATTTCTTCCTTAGACTGGGTATTGACGTGATAGTCGTTACGCGCTTGTAAACGGTCGTAATCCGATGCTCGATTCTGACTCATCATAATCAATGGTGCCTGAACGGCCGCTAGAGTAGACAAGGCCAGATTCAACAGAATAAATGGATATTTATCAAAGGCAATTCCAAAGGGTTGAACAACATTCAGCCCCATCCAAATAGCCATAAAAGCAACAAATGACAAGATAAAAGTCCAAGATCCACCAAACCGGGCCACTTCATCCGCTACTTTTTGGCCAAAAGTAATTCTACTATCCAATTGTTCCTGGATATCCTGATCCTCGTACAACAAACTTTTGGTGACATCGTGAACAGTTTCCCGAACGTGTTCGTTTTTCTCATTAGCATTAGAAATAACTTCATCAAGAAAAACTAACCTATAGTCTAAAAGGCTGATATTACTAATAAAATCATGTCCTTGTAAATCAGGGTAATCTTTTTTCAAAAGCACCTGCAAACGACTATTTAGACGTTCGAAATAGGAACCATCGGTTTCATCGAACCACTCTTTAGAGATATAATCCTGAACTCTCTTAACCTGCATATTTTCGCCTTCTTTCTAGGCTCTATTATACCATATTGAAAGCTTAAACGTTCAATAGATAAAGGAAAAGAGTCCAAGACTAACCTCAGACTCCTCCATTATTGGGACAATTAATTTAAACTCTTCTTATTGGTAATTTAAAGTCCAGTAGTAAGTACCGTCACCAGCGACAACACAAGCTACTGCTGCTTGAGTAGCATCTGGACTCATGAGAAGTTCACGAATACCACTACTCAACCATTTATTGGCTACAACTGAACCATCAGATTCACGACGGTAAACAATACCATCACTGTTGTAAGTGTGTGAAATATCTTTGGCATGTGGAAGGGTTGTGCTATTGTAAAGATCATCAGACCATGTAAGTGCTGGCAAACCAGCAGCTGTACGTTGAGCATTGATTTCATTAAAGGCAGCCTTAGCTGAGTCAACTTCAACATAATCAGAGTTTTCAGTTGGTTCTACATGATAAACAAATTTAACATAACCAAATTCAACATCACTATATTTTTTGTCGTCAACACCACTCTTAAGGTTGGCTGTAATAACATAGTCACGTGCCCAAGCACTACCCTTAGAAGCATTGAAGTTATCAACATCTTCAATTTCCCAAGTGACATTACAATCCCAGCCAGCATTATCTAAGAATTTTGGAGCAAAATTCTTAATAACATAATCTTTGAATTCATCCACATTTTGGAATGGAAGAGCTTCACCAGCTTTACCAGTACCAACTACATTTTCAGAATACAACTTAACACTTGATGCATTGTCATCGTACATGTATTCGTCGTTTCCTGCTGGTTTATGGAAATCTGGATCAAGCTCAGGGTCATCATTGGCAGTACCATTGTAGAGTTTCCATTTACCATCAACCCATTTGTAGTAACCATCGATACCACGCGCATTATCTTCATCTGTCAATGCCACACGGTAGTAATAGGTACCGTTGTCATCTACAAATCGTGGATCTGAATACATGCGATAATCTGTTGGTGGCAATGTTGGTTTTGGCAACTTATCATAGTCAATGTTTGTTTCAGGCGCATACAGTGGTTTTTCAAGTTCAGGAGCTTCAGAACTTGTTTCTGATGTTGAACCTGTCTCAGAAGTAGCAACTGAGTCTGAGGTAATTACTGAAGTTGAACTACCTGTTGAAGCAGCATCTGAAGTTGTGGCAGAGGTTGAATCTACAGTTGACGCTACTTCTGAACTTGCTGATGAAGTTGAATCTACAGTTGACGCTACTTCTGAACTTGCTGATGACGTTGAATCTACAGTTGAAGCTACTTCTGAGCTTGCTGATGACGTTGAATCTACAGTTGAAGCTACTTCTGAACTTGCTGATGAAGTTGAGTCAACAGTTGATACTGCTTCTGAACTTGCAGACGAAGTTGAATCTACAGTTGAAGCTACCTCTGAGCTTGCTGATGACGTTGAATCAACGGTTGATGGTGCTTCTGAAGTTGCTGATGACGTTGAATCAACGGTTGATGGTGCTTCTGAGCTTGCTGATGACGTTGAATCAACCATTGATGGTGCTTCCGAAGTTGTTGGAGCTTCAGAATCTGTGCTTGAAGCCTTGACAAGCACCCACTTACCATTTGAATAATAGTAATAATCACCATTATCTTTCAAATAATAGTGAGTACCATTTTCATAACGGTAGTGAGGGTCATTTCTCAAAACCTCATAACCTGTCGTTGGTGTATTGTTAGAACCACTATTGTTGTTATTATAGTCGCCACCACGAACCCAACGACCGTTATAGTTAACATAGTAGCTACCATCACTCAAGATGTAGTACAAATAGCCATTGCTATAGCGATAAGTACCTGATTCATTGTAGTTGTTGTAACCAGGATTATAGTTGTTATAGCCGTAATTATAGCCATAGTTATAGTTTGGATAGTAATTATTGTAACCGTAGTTATAGCCATAATTGTAATTATAGCCTGGATAATAGCCATTGTAGCCGTAGTTATAACCATAGTTTGGATAATAGTTGTTATAGTAACCTCGGCCATAATAACTATCGGCCTGTGCATGATCATTACCAACTACCGTTGGTGCTAATATTGCTGCCCCTAAAACAGCGCACGAAAATAGACGTAAACTTTTTCTCATTGTCTTCATCCCCTTTTTTAAAAACAAATATACCTTTTATAAGCAAGCGCTTACGCTTCTGTTTTACTTTAATTGTAGGAGATAATACTTCTATTGTCAAATTATTTTAATAATAGAACTTTCTAAGAACAGACCAATAAAAAACTAACAATGACCTTACTTTTACTTGTAAAAAATGATTAATCAGCTTTCTTTTACACCCTAAAGACAGGTGTTTAACAAAATAAAAAAGCCCTTAACATAAGGACTTTAGCATGATATTAACGATTATCAATATTTTCTGGGTAAAGATCGTGATTAAAAAGACGTTGCTCTGCCATCTTTTCATACTTAGTTTCTGGACGGCCATAATTATAATAAGGGTCAATAGAAATACCACCACGAGGTGTAAATTTACCCCAAACTTCTAAGTAACGGGGGTTCAAAAGCTCCACCAAATCTTTACCAATGGTATTAATACAGTTTTCATGGAAATCTCCGTGATTACGGTAACTAAAGAGGTAAAGCTTTAGAGATTTAGACTCAACGCACAGCTGGTCTGGAATATAAGAAATATAGATACTTGCAAAATCAGGTTGGCCAGTAATAGGACAAAGTGACGTAAATTCTGGACAGTTGAATTTGATAAAGTAATCATTATCAGTGTGACGATTATCAAAAGACTCCAAGACTTGTGGAGAGTATTCAAAAATATAAGGTGTCTCCTTATTACCAAGGAGAGTGAGGTTTTTCATTTCTTCTTGTTGTGACATTTTTCTTCCTTCGTTATTAATTTTTCTAGACCTTTATATAGTCGATTTTTAATCTTAATTTCTAATCTTAATCATCAAAAAAGTCAAAATACTATCAATTCTAATCTTATAGACTGTGAAGATTAGACACCACGCTCATTATCATAGAGTAGGGTATGAAGCTGAGGGAGGACACGCACATTGCCCCACGAATTATCAGCAGCTACAGTCTCCCATAGTTCTTTTAGGCGATTTAATTGATGTTGGACAATATTACCCTCTGCTTTAGGTTCAGGATTACCAGCTGAAAGAAACATGACATCTGGCTGATAACGTTCCTGAATCATTTTAGCAAAGGCTAAATCTGTATCATCGAAAACAGGAACCTTGAAGGTAACTTTATCAGGATCAAGCTGAGAAACAATAAAGTCAAGGGTTTCCATATTGACTTCCATCTTGGATGATGGCGGTTTAGGACTTAAGGTTACTTGGTCAATTTCCTTTAGCCACTCCTGCCAGCGAGAACCCTGTGTTTCAACGGCCAGGGTTACGCCTCTTGCCTTGAGTTTTGAAACGAGTTCAGCCATATTAGCCGCTAGCAGAGCTGGGTTTCCTCCAGATAGAGTAACATAGTCGTAAGTTCCTAGCGCATCCAAAGCTTTAATGACTTCGTCAGCTGTCATACGAGTTGGCTTTTCTGAACCATCCCAAGTGAAGGCAGAATCACACCAATCACAGTGGTAATCACATCCTGCTGTCCTTACAAACATGGTTTTTTGACCAATTGCTCGCCCTTCCCCTTGAAAGGTTGGTCCAAAAATTTCAAGCACTGGTAGTTTGAGTACACGTTCTCTAGTCATCCAACCACTCCCGTCTAAACTCTGCAAAGGCTGTTGGTGTTTCATAAAGGCGTACATATTCCAAACGAAGTCCTCTCTCCTCTGGCAGATGTTGACTCGTCATCTGGAAAATCCAGAAAACCATATTTTCCGCAGTTGTGTTCATATAAGGCAGAGTCTCATTGAGATAACGGTGATCCAGATGAGGTTCCAAATGATCCTTGTAAATGCTCTTAAGGTCACCAAAATCATAGGTCATGCCACGCTCATCCAAGTAACCACTCACTGCTATTTGAAGATGGTAGGTATGACCATGAAGCGATTTGCATTTGCCTTCATAATGAAAAAGATGGTGGGCAGCATCAAAAGTAAACTCTTTAGAAACCATTGTACGGTGAGAATTGTAAACCAAAGACTCACCTGTTTCTTTTTTGATTTCTTTCGGTGCAAAGAACATTAAGCTTCTCCTCTTTCTGCTAGATATTTTTCAAGTCCTTTTTGACGCAAATGGCAGGCAGGACATTCCCCACAACCAGTCCCAATAATACCGTTATAGCAAGTTAGCGTTTTTTCACGAACATAGTCGAAAGCTCCAAGTTGATCAGCCAAAGCCCAAGTCTCAGCCTTATCTAACCACATGAGAGGAGTTTGGATAACGAAATCATAGGCCATGGCAAGATTAAGTGTAACATTAAGCGATTTGACAAAAACATCACGACAGTCTGGATAACCGGAAAAGTCTGTCTCACAAACTCCCGTAACAATGTCAGTGATACCACGTTGCTTAGCTAGAACAGCTGCAAAAGAAAGGAAAAGATGATTACGCCCGTCCACAAAAGTATTAGGAACTTCTCCTTCTTCTGCCTCAATCTCAATATCAGATGTTAGGGCATTTTCAGTAATTTGACCAAGCAAAGACATATCCAAAACATGGTGTTTGAGGCCTTGTTCTTGTGCAATCTCTTTAGCTACTTCAATTTCCAAGCTATGACGTTGTCCGTAAGCAAAAGTAACTAATTCAACTGTTTCATAATGTTTTAGAGCCCAAAAAAGGCAGGTAGTAGAATCTTGACCGCCACTAAAGACGACCAAAGCTGATTGACGTTTCATAATATTCCTCTTTATTCGTGATGTTTGAGACACATAAAAAGGCTCCTTGAGGGAGCCAAAAAAAAAACGCCAGTAATGGTTTTTTTTAGCGATGGTGTCTCCCAAACATCGAAAATGATTTATCTTTAATAGTTTATCATAGTTGAGAAAAAAAGAAAAGAGCCAAAGCTCCCTTCCTTAATCAATCTCAGCAATAACTTCGATTTCAATTTTAACATCTTTTGGCAAGCGTGCCACTTCTACTGCAGAACGTGCTGGAAAATCAGATGTAAAGGCAGTTGCATACACTTCGTTAAATGGAACGAAATCGTTAATGTCACTTAGGAAGCAAGTTGTTTTGACAACGTGGTCAAAGTCTGTACCAGCTTCTGCCAAAATAGCCCCAACATTTTTAAGAACTTGTTCTGTTTGTTCTTGAATTGTTTCGCCAATGATTTCACCTGTTTCTGGTGACAATGGTACTTGACCAGAAGCGAACAAAAGATTGCCAACGATTTTACCTTGAACATAAGGACCGATCGCTGCTGGTGCTTTATCAGTATGAATAGTTTTTGCCATGATAGTTCTCCTTTGACTAATATGTTGCTATTATAACAAAATATTCTGAAAATTGAAACATATAATTCCAAAAAGAAAAGAATCAGCACTAGGCTAATCCTTCTCCTACTATTTCAGATACTTTTTGACATAGCTATAGTAGTCTGGTTTTTCTTTTTTATTAAGTGCAAAGAGCATTTGACCTAAAGATTTCACACGACTCGATTCTTATTGTAAAGGATGTGCCTACTTTACCACAATTTATCAGATAAAAAAACTCTCCCTGCACAGCAGAGAGAGTTCGTTCGGATTTTGTTAAGCAAGATGCTATTATCCAATTTAAACTTATGTAGACTAATAAAAGTCTGGAATATTAATCCATCTTTGTCCCTTTATTTATTATCTTGCCCATTTTCCACAATCCAATCAGTAAGAGAGGGAAAGAGAATAGCGTTACAAGGCCTAGGATGATAAAGACTACTACAAATCCATAACTATCGATGAACCAACCCGTCAGTGGGAAGATGACAATCATGGATAGACTAAACATCATCGAATTGATGCTCAGCATGGTTGCCCGTACACTGGATGGTAAATAGCCTTGTAAATCATTGTAGTAAATGGGTTGATAAACCGCATAAAGTGCATTGGTCAAGAGATAAACACTTAGATAGGCGAATGGAGTTCTCAACCATACCAACAGCAAGGCCAACCCTGTCAGCGCAACCAGAATTGGAAAGACTTGATTGCTATTCCATTTTTTCCCGATTTGACTAGCTAGATAAACAGCTAGAAGATTTAAGAGACTACCAACAAGCATGATGAGCGATACTTGCCAACTGGCTAGGTCACTGATTTTCTGTTGGTAGTAAAAATAAAACATACACATGATGGTTCCTAGCAGTTGATAGGTGAGCATCCAGTAAAATAAGACCGGTTTCTCCTGCCATTCTTGTTTCACCACCACCAATATCCGTTTTAAGGTTAAGCGATCTCTTTCATCACTCTTAGTTTCTGGCTCCTTCATCAGAAAAATCAAGAGAATGGAAACTAATGAAAGGCCAATCGCAATATGATAGGTCAAGGCCAAGGCTCCGTGAACAAAGAAACCAGCAACAACTGTACCTAGAGTTCGGGTGACTTCTGCCACACCAGACAAAAAGCTAGAAATCTGAAGATAGCGGTCCTTTTGACCTGCTTCAACTGCTGAATCATATAAGAAAGCCGTACTGGTCCCCGAGTCAAAATTGTAAGACCAAGCATTGACCATCATGGCAATCGCATAGATCCAAAAATTTCCCTGACCAAGTAAGATCAAGACAGAGGATCCAATACTGGCCAAGCGAGCCAAATAGAGATTGGTCTTGTAGCTAAACCGATCGGCCAACATACCTGATGGAATCTCACACAAGAGACTTGTCCCATGAAAGATACTTTCTAGTAAACCGATTTGAAGTAAGGAAAGACCATTCTGAATGAAAAATAAAATCCAAAAACTGGTGATTCCAAAATAAGATGTGAATTCCAGTCCTGCTAGAAGTGGAATATTGCCTTTGTAAGTTCTTTTAAACATCGTTTTCTCACTTTCAATATGTAATTTGATTGTTTCTAAAAGACTTACTTAGAGTTGCCTACATTTTCCTCACCTCCTTAATTTAAAATAAAAACGCCAGTTGGCGTTTTTATTTCAGATACTTTTTGACATAGCTATAGTAGTCTGGTTTTTCTTTTTTATTAAGTGCAAAGAGCATTTGGCCCTTAATGGGTTCTTTCTCATCATTTGGTTCTAGAAAGAGAGCAACCTCTTTGGATTTAGTTGGGAAAAATACCGTATAAGTCGTCTCTTTCCCCTGATCTTTTACTTTTAGCGAATAATAGGTAAAGTCATCTTTAGACTTGGGACCATCCACTGTATAGTTATAATCCTGCTCACCAATCTTGACCTTATCTTTCTTGAAGACAATCGTATAATCCTTCTTTAAGGCATCTTGTGCCTGCCATTCACCCTCTAGTGAGGGAGCAGACTTGCTACAAGCTACCATCGAAACCATACAAAGTAAGGCCCAAAGACCAAGTAACCATCTTTTCATACTTTTGCACTCCTAAAGAATTTTACTTATGGTTTGATACGGTGCAACATACGTGGGAATGGAATAGCCTCACGGATGTGTTTTGTTCCAGCTACGAAAGTAACCATACGTTCAATACCGATACCAAAACCACCGTGTGGTACTGAACCATATTTACGAAGGTCAAGGTAGAATTCGTATTCTGAACGGTCCATTCCGAGTTCATCCATTTTAGCTACAAGAGCATCGTAGTCATCTTCACGCATTGAACCACCGATGATTTCACCATAACCTTCTGGAGCCAAAAGGTCTGCACAAAGAACGCGTTCAGGATTACCAGGAACTGGCTTCATGTAGAAGGCCTTGAAGCTTGCTGGATAATTAACAACGAATGTTGGAACACCAAAATAGTTTGAAATCCAAGTTTCGTGTGGTGAACCGAAGTCATCCCCATGTTCGAGGTGCTCGTAGTCTGTATCTTCGTCATTTTCATGAGCTTGAAGAAGGTCGATAGCTTCATCATAAGACACGCGCTTGAATGGCTCAGCAATGTATTTCTTAAGAAGATCTACATCACGTTCAAGGATTTCAAGAGCTTGTGGCGCACGATCAATAACACCTTGAATAAGAGCTTTAACATAAGCTTCTTGCAAATCAAGTGACTCATCATGTGACAAGAATGAATACTCAGCATCCATCATCCAGAACTCAGTCAAGTGACGACGTGTTTTTGATTTTTCGGCACGGAAAACAGGACCAAAGTCAAATACACGACCAAGAGCCATGGCACCAGCTTCAAGGTAAAGCTGACCAGATTGGCTTAGGTAAGCAGGTGTACCAAAGTAATCCGTTTCAAACAATTCTGTTGAATCTTCAGCTGCATTTCCTGACAAAATTGGACTATCAAATTTGATGAAACCATTTTTATCAAAGAACTCGTATGTTGCGTAAATAATCGCATTACGAATTTGTTGGACAGCCATTTGTTTACGTGAACGCAACCAAAGGTGACGATTATCCATCAAGAAGTCAGTTCCGTGTTCTTTTGGTGTGATTGGATAATCATGTGATTCACCGATGACTTCTACTGCTGTCACATCCAACTCGTAACCAAATTTTGAACGTTCGTCTTCTTTGACCACACCAGTCACATAAACTGATGTTTCTTGGCTAAGGCGTTTAACAGTATCAAATTTTTCAGTACCTTCTTCTTCACCGTATTTTTCGATGAAGTTAGGTTTGAAAGCTACCGCTTGGAAGAAGGCAGTTCCATCACGCAATTGAAGAAAGGCTAATTTTCCTTTACCTGATTTGTTAGCTACCCATGCACCGATAGTGATTTCTTCGCCCACGTGTTTAGGCACATCAATAATTGAAACTAATTGTTTAGACATGTAATTACTTCTCTTTTCTTTTGATCTATATTAATTCTATTTTTCCATAAAGGCTTTGATTCGACGGACTGCTTCTTTCAAAGTATCTAAGTCTGTTGCATAGCTAAGACGAATATTTTCAGGTGCGCCGAATCCTGCACCTGTTACCAAAGCGACTTCAGCCTCTTCAAGAATAGCGTTTGTAAAATCATTAACATTTGTGTAGCCTTTGATTTCCATCGCTTTTTTAACATTAGGGAAGAGGTAAAAGGCACCTTGAGGTTTGATGACTTCAAAGCCAGGCACTTCAGCTAGAAGTGGATAAATCGTATTCAAACGTTCCTCAAAAGCCTGAAGCATTTCTTCGATAGAAGACTGATCACCAGTTAAGGCTTCAATCGCAGCATATTGAGAAACTGCTGTAAGATTTGATGTCGTTTGACTGATAATCTTAGCCATACCTGAAATAATTTCTGGATCTCCGACAGCAAAACCAACACGCCAACCTGTCATAGCATAGGTCTTGGAAACACCATTAATCACGATTGTTTGCTTACGAATGGCATCTGAAAGACTTGAAATTGGAGTAAAGGTGTTCCCATTATAGACCAAACGGCCATAGATATCATCTGCTAAAATCAAAATATCGTGCTCAACCGCCCAGTCACCAATTGCTTGCAATTCTTCCTTACTATAAATCATTCCTGTTGGATTTGATGGAGAATTAAGCAAGACAACTTTAGTTTTTTCAGTACGGGCCGCTTCAAGTTGTTCAACCGTTGCTTTAAAGTGATTAGCTTCAGTCGTTTGGAAAGTGACCGGAACACCTTCAACCATTTTAACTTGGTCTACGTAAGAAACCCAGCAAGGTGTTGGAATAATGACTTCATCACCAGGATTGATGACCGTAGCAAAGAAAGCATATAAGATAAACTTCGCACCAGTGCCAACAACAACCTCATTTGGATTTACAGCATAGCCATAGAAGTTTTCCATGTAAGTGCTAATCGCATCCTTAAGTTCTGGAAGTCCAGAAGCTACGGTATAGAAACTTGCCTTACCATTTTCAATAGAGGTAATAGCAGCATCTTGAATGTTCTTAGGTGTTACAAAATCTGGTTCACCAAGTGTCAAACTCAAGATATCACGTCCTTGAGCTTTAAGAGCTTTAGCACGCGCACTGGCAGCTAAAGTGACACTTTCTTCCATTTGTAATACACGATTTGATAATTTTGTCATTTCATTATAGTCCTTCCACTTTAATAACCTGACCTGAGATAAAATCAACCAGATAATACTGGGTTCCTGACTTCACTTCCCAAATAGGAGTTTTGCCATATTTTCCTAGGTGGACATAGGATATATCCTTAGCACCATAGGCCTTAGCAGCTTTCTTGGCCACTGACTTACTTATACCATCAGATTGCTTGTAGATATCAACCTCACCTGAATCATGACTCACGATAACGGCCAGTTTCTCACCTTGACCAGACTTTCCAAGAAGTCCGTAATAGGTAGCCTCACCATGGTAGATATCAAATTCAGTAACAGTCTTAATATCTGCTTTGCTCTCTGCTATGGCAATAACCTTCTTTTCAGCGTCTATATAAGGCTTAGTCGCTACAATAAGAATAGCAGTCAAAGAGGCAATTAAGGTCACAACGATTACAATTATTCCAAAAATGAACTGTTGCTTTTTGGTCCAGGGTGAACGTTGTTTACGCATAATGCCTCCTAAAAAAGTTTCTGAATTTATTATATCAGAAAATGATAAATCTTTACATAGCAATATAGCTAGTATTGAGCAATTAAGTCTATCTTTTTTATAAGTCAGTAAAATTTATAAAACCTAAGTAATCTTAGAAAAGGTTGGTTTTTAAAAGTTAACTTTCTTTTTCTAAGAAATCCTGAATATCCTCTTTGACTTCTTCGAACTTAGCGTGCTTAAGCGCAACTTCTTGTGTCACTTCTTTTAGAAATAGTTTTCCATAACTCTTAACGAGCGGGCGATTATCCATAAGAAGAATAGCTGAACGCTGTTCTGGACGTCTTTGAGCACGCCCGATAGCTTGTTTGAAACGTAAAACCGTCATGGGAAGACTGTAACTATCAAAGGTGCTCTTTCCTTGCTTAGAAAACCAAAATTCAATCTTTTGATAGAAAGGATCCTTAGGATTGTCAAACGGCAGACGTGCAATAACCTCGATTACCTTATCTTGTTGGGCAAAGTCAACACCTTCCCAGAATGACCCCATACCAAGAAGGAGATTGGTCTCACCTCTATCAAAACGTTTTTTGACATTAAAAGCTGTCCCATTTTTCTCTTGAGTTAGGTGACGAACTTCCCTATGATCCAATAAATCTGAAACAGCCATCATACTCTTTCGAGACGTGAATAGTACTAAAATTGGATATTCCATTTCAGATAGCTTCTGGAGACGTTTTGCAAGAGCAACTTCATACTCTTCCTCAGAAGAAACACCAATCATAGGCATACTTTGATCAATCCAAATAGCTTGATTGGGTAAAGTGTCCATTGGGAGGCTAACCTTGCGTACCTGATCTAAGCCCAACAAATCAGCCACATCTACATCAGGTCCCACATCAATAGTTGCTGAAACAATTATCACTTTTTGGGCACTTGGTAGATAAGCAGAAAGCTCTAAGAGCTCTTTGCGTGACGCCTTTAAATAAGTCACACGATGTTCTTGATAATAATCTGTTTCAAGCCAGAAATGGCTGTAAAGCGGTGTCTTCAGTGGAGACAACATCTCCATCAAATCACTTTCACCTTCCAGTTCAGAAATGGTTTGTAGCAAACGATCTAATTGCTGGCGATTATACTGCTTCTGAGGAAATTGTTGATGTTCTTGGATTAGATGGCTAACTTCAAACTGCAAATTTTCGAGCAAGCGTTGTTGAAGTAAGGTTTGACTACCACTATCAAGAATTCGATGAATATGTTGCAACAGGACAGTAAGATTGACTTGATGACGTGAAAATTGTTCCAAAGCCAGCACCATTTTTTGTCCCTCATCAATCACAAGAGTCTTTCCTCGAACAAAATCATGATCATCTTCCATACGCGTCAACAGATAAGCATGGTTGGTCACAACTACCCTAGCTTCCTGGGCTTTTTGATAGGACTGTTGCCAGAAATCATATTCGGCAAAAAGACTATCAGCTTTTAACTTACCATCGTGCTTAATCTCATCAAAATAAGCCATATAGCGCTGTTTTTGTCTGATTTCGTCAAGATCCCCTGTCTCTGTTTCAGTCAACCACACCAAAAGTTGCATTTTGTAACGATTAACCAAACGGTTACTATCCTGACGAAGTAAGGTTTGGTAGAAGGCATCTAACTTGATATAATTCTGAGGTCCTTTGAGACTATGAAAGTTAATATTAAAGACATCCGATAATGCTTTAGCTTCCTGATTCATAATCTGATTTTGAAGGAGCTTGGTCGGAACAGCCACCACCACTTTATCTACATCAGACTGTGCCAACAAGGGAAGCAAATAGCCATAGGTTTTCCCGATTCCAGTCTGAGCCTGAATCATGGAAATATCAGTATTATCAAGCTCCCTTCTTACTGCCTCAGCAAACTCTCTTTGTTTAGGTCTTGATTCCAAATCTAAGAGAGCAATATTGGTATCAAAATCTTGAGACAGTTTTCGTTCTGCCTTATAAGTCAAAGGTCTACGAAGAACAATTCCAGATTCTTCAAGCATGACATATTCTTTTGAAAGGCCTAAATTTTGACCTCTTATAGCATCACGAATAACCAACTCAGTCTCAAAAAGAAGATTATCTGAAAAGGTCAAAAGCATCTCAATGGTCTGTCTAGGTAAGCTGGCAATCTTATCCATCAAATGAAACAAAAGCTGTCCGGTCGCTCTCGCATCTTCAATAGCCGTATGGGCCTGAGCTAGGTCAAGATTAAGAACCTTGGATAAATGAGATAGCTTATATTGTTCTAACGTCGGATAAAAGACCTGAGCCAATTCGACAGTATCCACACGAGGAGTCCTTAGTTCGAAGCCCTCCATGAAAAGTGCCTCTGCAAGCAAATTGGCATCAAATTTAACATTATGGGCAACAAAAATACAGTCCTCAATCAGTTCAAAAATTGTTCTAGCAATTTCTGAAAAATCTGGTGCTTGGGCCAACTGCTGATCGGTAATTCCTGTTAAATGAACAATGTGCTCATCGAGTTCTTGGTGTGGGTTAACATCACTCGCAAATTCGTCAACCACCTGACCATTTTGCATGATAACAATTCCCACCTGTATAATACTAGCCGTTGACGAAGCGGAGGTTGCTTCCAAATCAACAATGGCATATTTATTCGTGTTTTTTTCACTCATAGTGACCTTATTATAGCATATACAAAGCACCAAAAAAAGACAAAGCCATCATTCTGATATTGGAAAAAGCCTGAAATTCGTGCTACACTAGAACTATGAAAATAAGACGAATTTTAAATCCTGTTGCTCAGGAAAACACCTATATTTTAGAAAACGATACAGCCTGTCTAGTCATTGATCCAGGAAGTGATACTTCTGCTATCTTAGCTGAACTTAAAGCAATCGACAAACCAGTTGCTGCTATCCTTTTGACACATACACACTACGACCACATTATGAGTGTTGAGGCAGTCCGTCAGGCTTATAATCCTCCTGTTTATGTTACTGAAGCTGAAAAAGACTGGTTGATGAGTCCTATTGATAATTTATCTGGACTCCCACGTCACGACGATATGGAAGACGTTATTGTCAATCCTGCAGAACACTACTTCGATTTTACTGAAGATTATAACATCAAGAACTTTCAGTTTAAAGTTGTTCCAACTCCAGGACACTCTATTGGAGGTGTTTCTTTTATCTTTGATAGAGAAGAAACTGTATTTTCTGGTGATGCCCTCTTTAAAGAAACAATTGGACGCTGGGATCTTCCAACAGGGAACCACGAACAATTACTCACTAGTATTCAAGAGCAACTTTTTACACTTCCTAACCACTACAAAGTTTTCCCAGGACATGGATGGGATACCACTATTGGTCACGAGAAGGTCTTTAACCCATATTTTTCATAAAAACAAAAGCTTGTCATACCTACTTTAGTGAGTATTGACAAGCTTTTTTATTCGAATAAAAAAGAAGGCCGATAGACCTTCTTATCTGAGACACTGTAGAGTGCCTATTTAGATTTGATATAGTTAACACCATCTGCTTTAGGTGCAACGGCTTTACCGAAGAAAGCAGCCAAGACAATAATTGTCAAGATATATGGTGCAATTTGCAAATACACATTTGGTACATGTGAAATGAGTGGAAGCTGTTTTCCAATGATTGCCAATGATTGTGACAATCCAAAGAACAAACTTGAGAGCATAGCTCCAATTGGACTCCAACGACCGAAAATCATAGCAGCCAAGGCGATGAAACCAGGACCTGCAATTGTTGTAACGGCAAAGTTGTTTGAGATTGATTGTGCATAAACCGCACCACCAACACCACCAAGGAAGCCCGAAATCATGACGCCATAGTAACGCATACGATAGACGTTAATTCCAAGTGTATCTGCTGCCTGTGGGTGTTCACCAACTGAGCGAAGTCGTAAACCAAAGCGAGTCTTAAAGATGAGCCACCATGATGCTACTGAAACCAAGATAGCAACATATGCTACCAAAGAAACATTAGTGAAGAAAACTTTACCCAAGAAAGGGATATGATCCAAGATTGGGAAGGATACAGTCTTAAAGTTATGACTGATAGCAGGTGTTTGACCAGCACCATAGAGAACACGTGTCAAGAATACTGCCAAAGATGGTGCGATAAGGTTCAACACTGTACCAGAGACAACATGGTCAGCTCGGAAGTTAATTGTCGCAACAGCATGGAGCAATGAGTAGAGAACACCAACCAGACCTGCTACAATCGCAGCAATCCAAGGTGTCACATCTCCAAAACTTTCTGCAAAAGTCAAGTTAAAGAGAACACCTGCGAAAGCACCAATTACCATAATTCCTTCAAGGCCGACATTTACGATACCGCCTCGTTCAGAGAAAGTTCCACCGATACTTGTAAAAATCAATGGTGCTGAATATTTCAACATAGAGGCAACGATTAAGGCTATAATTGTAATAAAGTCCATATTAGTTTTGTCCTCCTTTAGCTTTCACTGATTTATGACGAGGGCGAACCCAATATCTAATGATGTAATTAGCACCAACAAAGAAGATGATCAAGGCTGAAACAACATCGATAATTTCAGGTGGAACACCAATCATACCACTCTTACCAATAGACAAAACACCATAAAGAAGGGCGGCAAATGGGATACCGATAGGTGAGTTAGACGCTAAAAGCGCAACCGCCATACCGTTCCAACCGATAGCCAATGAAGCGTTTTGAACGAAGACATTTTGGAATGTACCAAGTCCTTCTACTGTTCCTCCAAGACCACATAGAGCACCTGAGATAATCATTGACATGATAATAACACGTTTAGATGACATCCCTGCATACTCTGAAGCATGAGGATTAAGACCTACAGATGTAATTTCAAAACCAGTTGTTGTTTTCTTAAGCAAGAACCAAACTAAGAAGGCAGCCGCAAGAGCTAGGAAGAAACCAATATTGAAACGCGAACCACCAGTTATTTGAGATAAGTACTCCGTTTGATAACTAGCTGAGGCTACAACCTTGTTAGAAGCTTCTGAAGAACGCAACATTTCAGCTGTAAATCCAAAGCGAATAATATTGTTTGCTACATACAAAATGATGTAGTTCATCATGATGGTAACAATGACCTCACTAGTTCCCAAGTAAGCACGGAGAATACCTGGAATAGCCCCAGCGATACCACCTGCAACCAGACCGATTATGACTGTACAGATAACTGAAATCACCTTTGGTAAGTCAGGGAATGACAAAGCAAACCATACGGCAGAAACCCATCCTGCCAAGGCTTGTCCTGGCAAACCAACGTTAAAGAAACCTGCCTTAGATGCAACAGAGAATCCTAGTGCAATCAGAATCAGCGGACTCATGGCACGAAGAATTTCACCAATATTTTTCAATGAGCCGAAGGCCGTTGTGAAAAGATCATAGTAAGCCCAGAATGGATCGTAACCGAAAATCAACATCAAAACGGCTCCAATCAGCATTCCCAAGAGGACAGCAATTAAAGGAACTGCCCAATTTTGTACTTTTTTAGACATTTGCTTCCTCCTTATTCAATTGTCCACCAGCCATAAGAATACCAAGATCTTGCTTATTCGTTTCAGCAGGATCTAGAATTCCCTGAATTGCACCATCATAGATAACCGCAATTCTGTCTGACATATCAAGAATTTCATCCAATTCAAAGCTGACAACAATCACAGCCTTACCTTTATCACGTTCTGCGATAATACGTTTACGGATGTACTCAATGGCACCAACGTCAAGACCTCGAGTTGGTTGACTTACAATAAGAAGTTCTGGGTCACGGTCAATCTCACGAGCGATAACAGCTTTTTGTTGGTTACCACCTGACAATTCACCACCAGCAATTAACTCTCCTGCACCACGAACATCAAATTCTTTCATCAATTCACGCGCTTTAGCATTGATGACATTATAGTTCAAGATACCATTCTTAGAATTTGGCTCTTTGTAGTAGGTTTGAAGAGCGATATTTTCAGCAACTGTCATTTCAAGGACCATACCATCACGGTGACGATCTTCAGGAATATGGCCAACACTCATTTCAGTAATCTGACGAGTTGTCTTATGAATAATAGATTCACCCTTGATGGTAATATCACCTGACTTAACTTTACGAAGTCCTGTAATCGCTTGGACAAGTTCTGTCTGACCATTGCCATCGATACCGGCAATACCGATGATCTCACCAGCACGAACATCTAATGACAGATTTTTTACAGCAGGTATTCCTCGGTTCTCGTTAACCACCAAATTTTTAATAGAAAGAACAACTTCTTTTGGATTTGAAGGAATTTTCTCTGTCTTGAAGGAAACCTGATGGCCAACCATCATTTCGGCTAAGTCAGCATTTGTTGACCCTTCAATCGTTACCGTATCAATTGATTTACCACGTCTAATGACAGTGACACGGTCAGAAACTGCTCGAATTTCATCCAACTTATGGGTAATCAGAATAATCGACTTGCCTTCCTTAACCAAGGTCTTCATAATGTTTAGAAGTTCAGTAATTTCAGACGGAGTCAATACCGCAGTCGGCTCATCGAAGATCAAAATATCAGCCCCACGATACAAAGTCTTAAGGATTTCAACACGCTGTTGAGCACCAACAGAGATATCTGCAACTTTGGCAGTTGGATCTACCGCAAGACCGTATCTTTCAGAGAGTTCAGTAATTTCCTTGATAGCCTTCTTCATATCAAGGACACCACCTGCTTTAGTTACCTCACTACCCAGGATGATATTTTCAGCAACTGTAAAAGCTTCAACCAACATAAAGTGTTGGTGAACCATCCCAATCCCCAGTTTCGTTGCTTTAGATGGTGAATCAATCGTCACCTCTTGTCCTGTAACCTTAATGGTACCGCTCGTAGGTTGCAAAAGACCTGAAAGCATATTCATTAAAGTTGACTTACCTGCACCATTTTCACCGAGGAGGGCATGGATCTCTCCTTGTCTCACATCAAGATTGATATGGTCATTTGCCACGAATTCACCAAATTTTTTGGTAATATCGTGCATCTCAATGACATTTGGCTTCGTCATACAATCTCCTTCCAAGAATAATTTTTATTTCAGCAAAGGGAATCATTAACTGCTTCCCTTTGCTGAGACAAAAATTTGTCTCAGTCTAAGTTCTATAAAGACTTATACTTAACTATTATTTGCTAAGACCATCAGTTGGTTTCAATTCACCATTCTTGATTTGTTCTTTAGCTTTTTCTACTGCATCTTTGATATCTGAAGGAAGATTAGACGTTACAATGTCAACACCACCGTCTTTGATACCGTAAGTCTTAGTTTTACCACCTTCGAATTTATCGCCTTTGACTTGTCCGTTAGCAATATCTTTAACAACTGTACCAACTTGTTTGATTGTTGAAGTCAAAACAAAGTTAGATTTTTTCTTGTCTGAAGATGTATAATTACCTTCTGCTGTTTGGTCACGGTCAACACCGATTACCCATACTTTCTTATCGCTTTCAGCATCAAGTTTTTCGTTAACTTCTTTAGCAGCTGTGAAGACACCAGTACCAGTACCACCAGCAGCTTGGTAGATTACGTCAACGCCTGAAGCATACATTGTTGAAGCGATTGTTGTCCCTTTAGCTGCATCAGAGAATGATTCAGCATATTGAACTTGTACATCGATGTCAGGTTTTACTGACTTAGCACCAGCTGTGAAACCAGCTTCAAAACGTGTAATTGTGTCTGATGTTTGACCACCGATGAAACCAACTTTATTTGTTTTTGATTGCATAGCTGCTGCGATACCTGCAAGGTAAGCACCTTCATTATCGGCAAACAAAACGCTTTCAACGTTCTTTTGGTCTTTAATAACATCGTCAATAATTACATAGTTCACATCTTCGTGTTCTTTAGCTGCATCTGCTACTGCATCATGAAGAGCAAAACCAACACCAAAGATGAGATTGTAGCCTTGACTTTGTGCTGAAGACAAGTTTGTTGCAAAGTCAGACTCTGAACCAGATTGGAAGTAATTGTAGCCAGAATCTTTTTCAAGTTTGTTAGCTTTACCCCAAGCTTGAAGACCTTCCCATGCTGATTGGTTAAATGATTTATCATCTACCCCACCAGTATCTGTAACGATAGCAGCTTTAACTTTAGAATCAGCTGATGATCCACCGCGTCCGCCACGAGCACATGCTGCAAGACCAAGTGCTGCTACAGCAACAAGGCCAAGACCGATAATTTTCTTGTTCAATTTCATCTTGAACACTCCTCCTATAACTTGCAAGAAAACTTGCTTAATAAAGAATAAAACAACTAGACTATTGTAAGTCTGTAAAAGAGTATGGTAACAACTCTCCGACTGTCATCTCGACTGTCGATTTATCTTCAGCGATAAGAATCACTTTAGAATCGGATTTAAAAAACTCAGCCATCACTTGGCGACATGCACCGCATGGTGATATAGGCTCTTTGGTATCACCGTAAACAGCGAGACACTCAAAATCACGGTGTCCTTCAGATACCGCTTTAAATATAGCCGTTCTTTCTGCACAATTGGTCAATCCAAAAGAGGCATTTTCTATATTGCAGCCTTGAAAGATTTCTCCATTTTTTGTAATCAAAGCCGCACCAACTCTAAACTTAGAGTAGGGAACATAGGCATTTTCAGCTGCCTCTTGTGCTGCATTTATCACTTGCTCTTTTTCAATAACTGTCATGACTTTCTTGCCCTTTCATTATGGCCACTCCTGACGAAGTACCAATACGGGTTGCACCAGCTCTGATAAAGGCTTGAGCCGCCTCAAGTGTACGTGCTCCACCAGATGCCTTGACTCCCATAGTAGGACCCACAGCTTCTCGCATAAGTTCAATATCTTCAATGGTAGCACCACCAGTAGAAAAACCTGTAGATGTCTTCACAAAATCTGCACCTGCCAGTTTTGCTAATTGGCAAGCTTCGACCTTTTCTTCATCAGTCAATAGACAAGTTTCAATGATAACCTTTACAAGTTTACTTCCACTAGCTTCAACAACAGCTTTAATATCGTCTTCAACTAATTTAAGATTTCTAGATTTAAGAGCACCGATATTGATTACCATATCAATTTCATCCGCCCCATTGGAAATAGCATCCTTGGCTTCAAAAGCCTTAACTGCTGAGGTCGATGCTCCCAAAGGAAAACCAATAACCGTACAAACTTTAACAGAACTATCTTTTAGCAATTCAGCTGCCGTTTTGACCCAAGTTGGATTAACACAGACGCTGGCAAACTCATACTTCTTAGCCTCATCAATTAAGGAAAGAATCTGTTCTTTATTAGCATCAGCTTTTAGTAAGGTATGGTCAATATAGCTATTAACAGACATAAACAAACTCCTTAATTAGATTTGGATTAAGGCCTAAGAAATAATTTTTAATATTTCATTTGGCTTTTTACACACTCTACCAATAATAACATTTTTTTCGAATTCAGTCAGCATTTTTTCAGATAAAATTTCTTGGCTATAGACCTTGGCAATAAGGTCTCCTTGAGTCACAGAATCGCCAACTTTCTTTTCAAATACAATTCCTGTTTCATAATTAAGACTATCTGACTTCGTAGCTCGACCTGCTCCTAATTGCATGGCAAATTTCCCAAATGCCATAGCAGGTAACTCTTTAATGTAACCTGTTTCATGAGCATGAATATCTGTCACGACAGGAGCACTGGTATGACGATAAAGATCGGTCAAATCACCACCTTGAGCTTGAATGAGTTCTTCAAACTTAGCAAGAGCTTTTCCACCCACTAAGTGCTGACGAATCTCTTCCTGACTAGCTTCAACCTGAGCTAAATCTAATAGAATCTCAGCCAACTCACAGATAAAGTCAGTGATATCTTCACGTCCCCTACCTTGCATAATTTCAATAGCCTCTGTGATTTCTAAACGGTTACCAATAGCCTTACCTAGTGGCTGGCTCATATCTGTAATAACTGCAATCGTTTCACGATTGACCTCATGACCTAGTGCAACCATGGTTTCAGACAACTTCTCAGCGTCAGACATATTTTTCATAAAAGCGCCTTGACCAACAGTAACATCCAGTAAAATCTTATCAGCGCCTGCTGCAATCTTTTTGGACATAACAGAGCTTGCGATTAGAGGAATGGAATCTACTGTTGCAGTGACATCACGCAAGGCATAAAGAAGTTTATCAGCCTTAACTAAATGCTCAGACTGACCAATGAGGGAAATTCCAATGTCTTTAACTTGCTGAATGAACTCTTCCTTGCTACGCTCAACCTGATAGCCTTTGATAGACTCTAATTTGTCAATCGTTCCACCTGTATGTCCAAGACCACGACCACTCATCTTAGCTACTGGAACACCAAAGCTAGCTACAAGTGGCATAAGGATGATGGTTACCTTATCGCCAACACCACCGGTCGAATGTTTATCTACCTTAACACCTGGAATTTCCGACAAATCATATTGTTCACCTGAAGCAACCATATCAGTGGTCAAATCATGGATTTCACGAATAGACATTCCTTGATAATAAATTGCCATCGCCAGTGCAGCTATCTGATAGTCTGGAATTTTCCCAGACACATAGCCATTAATGAGATATGAAATTTCCTCTGTGCTTAACTCGCCTCCATCTCTTTTCTTTTCAATTAAATCAACGGTTCTCATATTTTCTCACTTCTAAGGATATAATATCCTTTATCCTTTTTAACGACTTCAGCATTACCAAACACATCCTCCATCTTAGCTTTAGCTGACGGAGCTCCTTGTTTTTTCTGAATAACAATAGTTAGGTTACCACCTTGATTGAGATAATCATATGCCTCCTCAATAACTTGATGAACCACCTTCTTGCCAGCACGGATAGGTGGATTAGAAATAATATAGTCAAAACTTCCAGTAACATTTTCATAGACATTCGATTGGAAAATAGTAGCTTCAACCTTATTTCGTTCAGCATTTTGTTTCGCTAAATCAATTGCCCTACTATTGATGTCAATCATTGTGACTTTGACTCCTTGTACCTTGGCCAAACTAATACCAAGAGGACCGTAGCCACAGCCCACATCTAATAGTGTGTTTCCAGCTTCCAAATCTAATGCACTCAAAAGCACTTGACTTCCATAATCAATCATTTTTTTAGAGAAAACCCCAGCATCCGTATAAAACTGAAAACTTTCTCCTAACAAATTTACCTTTAAATCATGAATATCGTGAGCCGCATCTGGCGTCTCAGCATAATACATTTTTGACATTATTTTTTCCTTCTAGATAGTCTTTTCCCTTTATCGTATCATAAATACCAAAGTAAGGCTAGTGATATGATAAGGCTTACATTCCGGCTTTTTTTCTGCTATAATGTTAGCTATGTTAAATGAATTTATCAATTTCGAAACGATATCACGTAAGGAGTGGCAACGCCTTCATAAAGAAGGTAATGCCCCATTGACTGCGGAAGAACTTGATTCCATTCGTAGCCTTAATGACAAGATCGATGTGCAAGAAGTTAGTGATATTTATCTTCCCCTTATCAATCTCATTCGTATCTATCAGAAAACGGCCAATGATTTAACCTTTTCTAAGAGTATCTTTTTACAAAAATCACAGACTAATCGTCCATTTATTATTGGGGTATCTGGTTCAGTTGCTGTTGGCAAATCCACTACCAGTCGTTTGCTTCAACTCTTGTTACAACGTACCTTCCCCCAATCTAAGGTTGAACTTGTAACAACCGATGGCTTTCTCTATCCTAACCAAGTCTTGAAAGAAAAAGACATCCTTAACCGTAAGGGTTTCCCTGAATCCTACGATATGCCGCTTCTTCTCAATTTTTTAGATACTATAAAAAATGGTGGTGATGTCAATATTCCTGTTTACTCCCATGAAATTTATGATATTGTACCAGGTCTTACACAAGAAATCAGACAGCCCAATTTTTTGATTGTCGAAGGGATTAATGTTTTCCAGAATCCTATTAACCAAAGACTCTACATGAGTGACTATTTCGATTTTTCTCTTTACATTGATGCTGAAGTTAATAATATCGAATCATGGTATCTCGAACGTTTTCAAACCCTTCTTGAGCTCGCCAAGAAAGATGAAAATAACTATTACCATCGTTTCACTAAATTCAGTAAAGATGAAGCCTTATCTTTAGCACAAAAAACTTGGCGTGATATCAATTTGGTTAACCTGGAAAATTATATCGAACCTACACGAAGCCGAGCCGAACTGATTCTTCATAAGGGAGACAATCATAAAATCGACTTCATCCACTTAAAAAAATAGAAAAAGCTTGCCAAGGGGTCTAAAATAACGTATAATGACATAGTTAGATAAATTTTGGAGGTGAAAACATTGGCAAATATTAAATCAGCTATCAAACGCGCTGAACTTAACGTTAAACAAAACGAACAAAACTCAGCTCAAAAATCAGCTTTGCGTACTGCTATCAAAGCATTCAACGCTAACCCAACTGAAGAAGCTTATCGTGCTGCATCTGCTAGCATCGATAAAGCCGCTTCTAAAGGTTTGATTCATAAAAACAAAGCAAGCCGCGATAAATCACGTCTTGCAGCTAAATTGGCTAACTAATTGAAAGCTCCATTTAGGAGTTTTTTTATTACCTTATAACATAAAAACCTGCTAGACCATAGGCTAGCAGGTTTTCTTTATTAATTAAACTCCAGTGATTTTAACTTCAAAAATAGTCCCCTTCGGATGATTGTCCTTGACAACAATTGTTCCTTTAAGAGCTAAAACAATTTGTTGCGCTAGTGATAAGCCCAGTCCAAACCCACCTTTTTGTCTAGTTCTAGCCTTATCTACTCGATAAAAGCGATCAAAGATTTTTTTCTTATCACTATCTGATATACCAGGACCATTATCAGCTACCGAAATATAAAGATGTCGGTCATTAGTGCGAACTGTAAAGATAACATGTCCATCATCTTCTGTATATTTAATAGCATTATCAAATAATATGGTCATTAGCTGCTTCAATAGCGTTTTATCAGTATGGATTGGACGACTAACTTGGTTTTGACCCGTGAAACCTTTCTCATTTTCTTCAGCAATCATAGCATAATTGGTAAATACTGTATCAAAGAAAGCAGGTTCTAAGGTTTCGATTTCCGGCTTAATACCATCGTCACGACGAGCCAAGTTCAAGAGATTTGTCGTCAACAGACGCATATTACGTACTTCATCAAGACTTGAAGCAATATTCTCTGAATTATCTAAAATGGTGCTCTCAGGCTTGCGGAAAAGAACTTCTAATCGGTTTTGAATCACAGCAAGCGGTGTCCGTAACTCGTGACTGGCATTTTCAACAAAAGCCTTCTGCTTCTCCAGACTTTCCTGGATAGGACGTCTTGACCACTTGGCCAAATACATACTAGCCGCAACAGATAGGAGCCAGAAGAAACTCATCATGATGACAATGAGCTTGACATAACGTTCAGTGGCTTCTTCCAATTGAGTTGTATTAATCGCAATAACAAGGTACTTAGCATCAGGATAGAGACTATTATCTACTTTTTCAGTAATCAGGCGATACTTTTCGGTTTGATCGAAATAATTCTGAGCGCTTCCCTTGCTAATAACATCAATGTTATTTTTATCTATTGGTAAATTGGATAAGCTAGAAAATTTGTCAACGACATTGAGGACTTTTCCATTCTTATCAAGCACTAAGACACTGGTATTCGCCGCAACAGATAAATCGTGAGGGGCATCTTCCATCTTTGATCTCTTCTTAGATTCTTTTTTAGAGCCACTCGAGTCAGGTGTTTCATCTGTCGACCCTTTAGTATCATAGGCTTGGTAGATGGTTGTCGTATTATTTTGATCTACCTCAGAAGTCAGAAAAAGTTCCCGTTTTAGCATTTCCATTTCTAAATAAGAATTGGTCTTAGTTGCTGCCATTTTCAGACTAGAGTCCACATTGGAATAAACACCGTAACTCAGAATCTGCAAAATCATGACAGTCATGACAAGGAAAATACCAGAAAAAGTAGCAAAGAAATGAATAAAAGACTTAAATCCTTCTGACTTCATTCTCCTAAAGAGATAATTGAAAAATTTAGTCAGCATTCTTCAAAATGTACCCCACACTTCTCAAGGTTTGGAGGTTGGCAGCAAAGTCTGTTCCTTTAAGTTTCTTACGAATTTTAGAAACATATACTTCAACAACCGATACCGTGGTATCACTATCAAATCCCCAAAGACGGTCAAAAATTTGTGACTTAGGCAAGATCACATTCTGATTTTGTAAGAAATAAACTAATAAATCAAACTCTTTACCAAGAAGTTCTACTTCTTTATCACCCACAAAGGTTGAATTTGTAGCAAGATTGACACGAACATCACCGAAAGAAAGTGTGTTTTGGTCAAATTTACCAGAGCGTTTCAAAAGTGCTTGAATACGCATCTTCAACTCTTCTAAGTAGAAAGGTTTGGTTAGATAGTCATCCGCACCAAGTTCAAAACCATGTCCCTTATCGTCTAGACTTTCCTTGGCAGTCATGATAAGTACAGGAGTTGTTACACCTTTATCACGTAATTCTCTAAGAACAGTGAAACCATCTTTTTCAGGTAACATTAAGTCTAAAAGAATCAAATCATAGACGCCACTTTCAGCTTCGTAGAGGCCTTCATCACCATCAAAGACCTGCATAACATCAGCAAAGTCATCTAAAAAATCAAAAACTGAGTTGGACAAACTCAAATCATCTTCAACTAGTAATATTTTAATCATAGTTATCCCCCTTGCTAGGTGCCAAAGATCTAAAGAACACTTTGACTAAGTCTTATCATTATATCTAAAATACACATAATCATCTAGTGCTTTGATCTTCTTTTATTTAGATTCAGTCTACTATACTTTCCTTAAGTTTTTCATAACTGGAACGAAAAAACAGCACCAATAGGTACTGCCCTCTTATCGTTATTTTTTCTTAGAACAAACCAACAGCTGTTCCGTCTTCAGAAACGTCCATTTTAAGGGCTGCTGGAGCTTTTGGAAGGCCTGGCATGGTCATAACATCACCTGTAAGAGCCACGATAAATCCAGCACCTGTTTTAGGAACAAACTCACGAATAGTGATATCAAAACCTTCTGGTGCTCCAAGCAAGAATTGGTTATCTGAGAAACTATATTGTGTTTTAGCCATACATACTGGTAATTTATCCCAACCAAATTCGGCAAATTGCTTGAGTTGGTTTTTAGCTTTTTTCTCGAAGACAACTGATTTACCACCATAGATTTCAGTAACAATCTTAGTGATTTTTGCTTCCAAGCTATCATCATCAGAATAAAGACGTTTATAGTCGGCATTACCATTTTCAACAGCATCAACTACCGCGTTGGCAAGGTCAATACCACCATCAGCACCATTAGCCCAAACGCTAGCCAATTCAACAGGAACATCGATTTCTGCACAAAGTTCTTTAAGGGCTGCAATTTCAGCTTCTGTATCAGCAACAAACTCGTTAATAGCAACGACTGCAGGAAGACCGAATTTACGAACGTTTTCCACATGACGTTTCAAGTTAGCGAAGCCATCACGAACAGCTTGAACATTTTCTTCAGAGAGGTCCGTTTTGGCTACCCCACCGTGCATTTTAAGGGCACGAAGTGTCGCAACAATAACAACAGCATCAGGAGTTGTTGGGAGGTTTGGAGTCTTGATATCAAGGAATTTTTCAGCACCAAGGTCAGCACCGAAACCTGCTTCCGTAATTGTATAATCAGCCAAACGAAGAGCTGTAGCTGTAGCTAGAACTGAGTTACATCCGTGAGCGATATTGGCAAATGGACCACCGTGTACCAAGGCTGGTGTTCCATAAATTGTCTGTACCAAATTAGGTTTGATGGCATCTTTAAGAATAAGGGTAAGCGCACCTTCAATTTCAAGATCACGTACATAAACTGGTGTACGGTCATAACGGTAGGCAACTACAATATTAGCCAAACGTTCTTTAAGGTCATTAATATCAGTAGCCAAGCAAAGAATCGCCATGATTTCAGACGCAACAGTAATATCAAAACCATCTTCACGTGGAATACCATTAAGTGGTCCGCCAAGACCAACATTTACATGACGAAGTGCACGGTCATTAAGGTCAACCACACGTTTCCAAATGATACGACGTTGGTCAATGCCGAGAGCATTTCCTTGATGAATATGGTTGTCAAGAAGGGCTGACAAAGCATTATTTGCTGTAGTAATAGCGTGCATATCCCCTGTGAAGTGGAGGTTGATATCTTCCATCGGAAGCACTTGAGCGTAACCACCACCTGCAGCACCACCTTTGATTCCCATAACCGGACCAAGAGATGGTTCACGAAGGGCAATCATTGTTTTCTTACCAATTTTGTTAAGAGCGTCTGCAAGACCAATTGACATGGTTGATTTCCCTTCACCAGCTGGTGTTGGGTTGATAGCTGTCACCAAAATCAATTTTCCTGGCTTATTGTCTTTGACTGCATTGATTTTATCAAATGACAATTTTGCCTTATATTTTCCGTAGAGTTCCAAATCGTCAAAGCCGATTCCAACTTTTTCAACTACTTCTGTGATTGGTTTTAATTCTACACTTTGAGCAATTTCGATATCTGTTTTCATGAGACACTCCTCTATATTTTTCTAGAATATATTATATCAGAGTTTGATAAAAAACGCATTATTTTTGGTTAATTACTTTTCAATGTTCGGTTTTTGTTTTGTTATAAATCGTTATAACTTTAATTTATAGGGGTACACCCCAAAAATACCTACTATTATTTACAAAAGACTCAATTTTTAGTACAATACTACTATGAAAATTTTGATTACATCGGGTGGTACCACTGAAAAGATTGATGCTGTACGTGGAATCACAAACCATTCAACAGGTTATCTAGGTAAGGAAATTGCTGAACTTTTCTTGGCTAAGGGGCACCAAGTAACCTTAGTAACGACCAAGACAGCGGTTAAACCAGAACCGAAAGAAAATCTAAAGATTACAGAAATTACGAACGTAGATAGTCTTCTCAAAAAAATGGAGCCACTCGTCAAAGAGCACGATGTTCTCATCCATAGTATGGCAGTCTCTGATTATACGCCTGTTTATATGACGGATTTCGCTGAATTAGAGGCTACTGAAGATCTCGCTCAATTCTTGCATAAGTCTAACACTGAGAACAAGATATCTTCAGCTTCAGAGTATCAAGTTCTCTTTCTTAAAAAAACACCGAAGGTCATTAGCCTTGTTAAACAATGGAACCCTACTATTCAGTTAATTGGCTTCAAACTTTTGGTTAATGTAAGTAAAGATGAGCTTTTTGAGGTTGCTCGTGCAAGTCTAAGACGCAACAAAGCAGATATCATTGTCGCAAACGACTTGAGTGATATTTCTCCAGATCAACATATCGCCTATCTAGTTGACGAAAAAAGCGAGGAGAAGGTTAGGACCAAAGCTGCAATTGCTCGAGCTTTATTTGAAAGGATATGCCATGACTAAACGTATCATCCTTGCTGTTTCAGGATCAATTTCTGCCTATAAAGCAGCCGATCTAACAAGCAGGTTAAAGAAAAAAGGTTATGATGTTCACGTCATTATGACTGAAGCTGCTCAAGCCTTTATCACCCCTCTGACACTTCAAGTTCTCTCGAAGAACCCCGTTCACACTGATGTCATGGAAGAAAAATTAGCTGAAGGTATTAATCATATTGACTTAGGAAAAGAAGCTGACCTCTTTATTGTAGTTCCAGCTTCAGCAAATACCATTGCCAAATTAGCACATGGTATGGCCGATAATATGCTTACTGCTACTGCTTTAGCTTTACCTAGCACTACCCCAAAACTAATTGCCCCTGCAATGAATACGAAAATGTATGAAAATCCACTGACTAGGAAAAATTTAGATACTTTGCATGACCTTGGCTACCAAGAAATTCTTCCAAAATCAGGTTTACTGGCTTGTGGAGATACGGGACGCGGTGCCTTAGCTGATATCGATGACATTATTGAATCCATTAACAATGCTTTAACAAAATAACCTTGTAGAGAATAAAAAGGAGTTTATGATGAATAAGAAAAATAAAGCAAACCAAACAGCGCAGTTAGCGCTCTTGATAGCGACTATGGTTGTTATCGAAGTACTTAGTCAAACCATCTTTGCCGCTTTTGTACTTCCAATTAAACCAACCCTAACGCACATCCCAGTTATTATTGCTAGTATCGTCTATGGTCCTAAAATTGGAGCCTATTTGGGTGGTTTCATGGGAATTATGAGTATTGTTCGTAATACAATCATTTATACGGTTAGTAGCTATCTCTTTAGTCCCTTTGTTGAAGGGGGAACTTGGGCATCTGCAGTCATTGCCATCGTCCCTCGCATCCTAATCGGTATTTTCCCTTACTTTGTCTACAAGTTACTTCAAAACCGTCTAGGTTTGACTCTATCTGGGGTTTTAGGTGCTTTCACAAATACATTTTTCGTACTTATTGGCATCTACTTCTTAATCCCTAACTTCTACACAGCGGGTGGAAAAACACTAATGGCAACCATTTTCACAACAAATTCGATTGCTGAAATGATTATCGCTGGCCTGCTAACCCTAAGTATCACACCTGTGTTATTAAGATTGAAAAAATAAAGAAAAAACATGGTGATTACCATGTTTTTTTCTTTTAATTATGGTATAATGTAAGCGTTTAAAAATATAAAGGAGATTGCTATGTCTTACACTGAAAATTATCAAAAATGGCTCGACTTCGCTGAATTGCCTGCTTACCTTCGTGATGAGTTGGTCGCAATGGATGAAAAAACGAAAGAAGATGCCTTCTATACCAACCTTGAATTCGGTACAGCTGGTATGCGTGGATTGATTGGTGCTGGTACTAACCGCATTAACATTTACGTTGTTCGCCAAGCAACTGAAGGTTTGGCCCAATTGATTGACTCAAAAGGGGAAGAAGCTAAAAAACGTGGTGTTGCTATCGCTTACGATAGCCGTCACTTCTCTCCAGAATTTGCTTTTGAATCTGCTCAAGTTTTGGCTGCTCACGGTATCAAATCTTATGTATTTGAAAGCCTACGTCCAACACCTGAATTGTCATTTGCTGTTCGTCATCTCCACACATTTGCTGGTATCATGGTAACAGCTAGCCACAACCCTGCTCCATTTAATGGATACAAGGTTTATGGTGAAGACGGTGGACAAATGCCACCTGCAGATGCTGATGCTTTGACAGATTACATCCGTGCTATCGAAAATCCTTTCACTGTGCAATTGGCTGACCTTGAAGAAAGCAAAGCTAGCGGCTTGATTGAAGTTATCGGTGAAAACGTCGACGCTGAATACTTGAAAGAAGTGAAAGGCGTTAACATTAACCAAGACTTGATCAATGAATACGGTCGTGACATGAAGATTGTCTACACTCCACTTCATGGTACTGGTGAAATGTTGGCTCGTCGTGCTCTTGCACAAGCTGGATTTGAAGCTGTTCAAGTTGTTGAAGCTCAAGCTGTTCCAGATGCTGACTTCTCAACTGTTAAATCTCCAAACCCTGAAAACCAAGCTGCCTTTGCTCTTGCTGAAGAACTTGGTCGCAAAGTAGACGCTGATGTATTGGTTGCAACTGACCCAGATGCTGACCGCCTTGGTGTTGAAATCCGCCAACCAGATGGATCTTACCTCAACCTTTCTGGTAACCAAATCGGAGCTATCATTGCTAAATATATTCTTGAAGCTCACAAAACAGCTGGTACACTTCCTGCAAATGCTGCCCTCTGTAAATCAATCGTATCAACTGAGTTGGTGACTAAGATTGCAGAAAGCTACGGCGCAACTATGTTTAACGTCTTGACTGGTTTCAAATTTATCGGTGAGAAAATCCATGAATTTGAAACACAACACAACCACACTTACATGCTTGGTTTCGAAGAAAGCTTCGGTTACCTCATCAAACCATTCGTACGTGACAAAGACGCTATCCAAGCTGTTCTTATCGTTGCTGAAATCGCAGCTTACTACCGCTCACGTGGCATGACTTTGGCAGATGGTATCGAAGAAATCTACAAACAATACGGCTACTTCGCAGAAAAAACAATCTCTGTTACCCTCTCAGGTGTTGACGGAGCTGCTGAAATCAAGAAAATCATGGATAAATTCCGTGGTAATGCTCCTAAACAATTCAACAACACAGACATTGCTAAGACAGAAGACTTCTTGGAACAAACAGCTACTACTGCTGACGGCGTTGAAAAATTGACAACTCCTCCAAGTAACGTGCTTAAATACATCTTGGCTGATGATTCATGGTTTGCCGTTCGTCCTTCAGGTACAGAACCAAAAATCAAATTCTACATCGCTACAGTTGGTGAATCTGAAGCAGATGCTAAAGAAAAAATTGCTAATATCGAAGCAGAAATCAATGCTTTCGTAGGCGAATAATATTTAAGACTTAGAGCTAAGCTCTAAGTCTTTTTTATACACGACAATACTAGGATTGTAAGCAAGTCACCCATTTTACTACTCGAAACAAGCAACCACCTATAGACTAATGATATGCCCCCTGTCAAGTAGACAGGTTAAATATCTAAAAAAGTGTCTGTTTTTGAAGGTCAGTCGTACATAATAA
>NZ_JACLQK010000002.1:0-172677 GCF_016648645.1 Streptococcus sp. 22.1
ATCTTCATAAGTCAATTTCATAATAAAAACACCCCAAAAGTTAGATTTTTTCTGTCTAACTTTTGGGGTGCAGTTCACAAGCTCCACTGTAACCCCTTTCTCATTCTATTTTAATAGATTTCCATAAGTCCACTACCTAAGTGTTTTCTCGCAGAAATTCTAATATCATTTTATTAAATTGCTTACTTTCAATAAAGGCTGCGTGCCCCAGTTTGCTAAATTCATAATAGGAAGCATTTGGAATGCCATTTGCCAGCTCCCTGGCGCCATCCACACCCAGAACTAAATCGTTTTTGGCTCCCAGAACAAGGGTCGGACAAGTGATTTTATCAAGCGAACTATAGCAATCAAAGGCTAGAATTGACTTGGCTAAACAGACAAAGCGATGGCGTTTTTCCTTGCTTACAGACTTCAAAAATAATCTGTTAATCACATATAATTTCTTTAAAACAGGTGACGAAAATGATTTACTCATGGAATCCATATTGAGCTTATCCATATCACCATTTTCTGCCATCTCTATCCACCCTCCTATGGTTTCTCTACTGATGGCATTATTGCGAGAGAGTGTCAGAGCTAATACTAGTTTCTTCACCTCTTGAGGATATTTGATAGCAAATAGCTGAGCAATCATGCCTCCCTGTGATATGCCTATGATAGAGGCATTAGCAATATGTAATTCTTGCAAGGACTGATAGAGGTCATCCGCCATATCCTCAATAGAAACGCCTTCTTCGATGTGGTCCCTTCTATCAAAAATATAGACCTTGTACTCCTTAGCGTATTGATAAAATAGTGAGTAAATAGTCAGGTTGGACATATCACCTAATCGTTGCAAACTTAATCCCGTAATGATAATAAGAGTTTTGTCTCCCTTACCAAAAGTGACATAATCTACACCTGGGTCCGACAAATGATTTCTTTGAATGGTAAACATTATCTACACACTTTCTATTGTAAGATTTAAGTAGTATCATGCGTCTGGGGCATTATTTGATGCCATGATGATAATACTTACCAAGACAACAAAGGTAACTTGCCAAAGAGTGAAGGCCATGAAATCCCCACCTTTAAAAATAAGTAGGTCACAAACTAAAATAGCCAATAGCACAGCATTTTTTCTAAAAAGTTGGTCACAATTTTTCCAAAAAGTTTCAAAAGAAATATTAGCTCCTATCTTACGAACAAGCCTCACATGATAAATAATCTCAACTAGAGATGCTACAGTTACTGTGGTTAGCAGTTTGGTCAAAGAGACATCCATACGAAAACCAAAATAAAAGACGACAAGCTGCGAGAAAACAATTGCTGTGATCACACGAATATGGTTGGCCACGATAAAACCTCCTAATGGCAAGCATTATAGATACTCATTACTCCCCTTAATATTTCTACTCATTATAGCATAAAATAAGACCAAAATTAGAAAAAATCCATCCTTTGCAACTACTCACCCCTCAACTAGCAAAAAAATGATTCACTTCTTGTCTCAGACCACAAAAAAAGAGCCAACCAAATCATGGTGCGACTCCTCTTTGTTTATGCTAAATAATCTATTTATGCCAATTCATCAATTGATGTATACTCTCTGTCTAAGCCCTTTGCAACCGGTTTGCTAGTAATATGACCTTGGTAGGTTGTAACCCCTTGACGAAGACCTTCGTCGTCGTTAATGGCTTTTCTGAATCCTTTTCCTGCAAGGGCTTCAATATAAGGCAATGTGACATTGGTAAGGGCAATGGTTGATGTACGTGCCACAGCTCCTGGGATATTGGCAACAGCATAGTGAAGGACACCATGTGTTTCATAAACAGGCTCATCGTGAGTAGTCACACGATCCGCAGTTTCAACAACCCCACCTTGGTCAACGGCAACGTCAACAATAACAGAACCTGGACGCATTTGTTTAACCATATCGTCTGTAACGAGTTTCGGCGCTTTTGCCCCTGGGATAAGAACTGCACCGATAACCACGTCAGCATCTCGGACACTCGCTTCAATATTGAGTGGATTTGACATAAGTGTTTGAATTTGGCTACCAAAGACCTCTTCAAGGACAGACAAACGTTTGGCACTGATATCAAGGATAGTCACTTGAGCCCCAAGTCCAAGGGCAATGCGGGCTGCATGTGTCCCTACGACACCACCCCCGATAATAGTTACTTTACCTTTAGGAACTCCAGGCACACCACCTAGGAGAACACCAGAGCCACCTTCTTGTTTGGTCAAGAAATGTGCACCGATTTGAACGGCCATACGTCCTGCTACTTCACTCATTGGAACCAAAAGTGGTAGGTGACCTTCTTGGCTACGTACTGTTTCATAGGCCACACCTGTTGTCTTAGCATTGACCATAGCATCTGCCAATTCTGGCGCTGCTGCCATGTGCAAGTAAGTAAAAAGTAAAAGGTCCTCACGAAGGAAGCCATATTCTTCAGCAAGTGGCTCCTTAACTTTAACAACAAGTTCTGCTGCCCATGCTTCTGCAGCAGTTGCAACGATTTTAGCACCTTGATTGGCATAATCTGCATCCGCAAAACCAGAGCCAAGGCCTGCATTTGTTTCGATTAACACGACATGTCCCTTAGCTACAAGACTTTGCACACCAGCAGGCGTTAGAGCCACACGGTTCTCGTTATTTTTGATTTCTTTTGGAATACCAATTAACATACGTTTCTCCTTATTCGGAAGTTATAAGGTCAACCATCAAAAAGATGACTTGACCACTTCCTATCTATTTTTGAAATGATAACGCTTTCATTTTATCTAAAAAACTCAAAAATAGCAAGTGAAAAATCTTCCCTCCCTTTCTAAGTCCTGAAATCTTGCTTCTAAAATACGACAAAAGAACCCAACCAATCGGCTGGGTTCTTAAGTGTAAACTAAATGATCAAAAGAATATTTTTCCTTAGGCACGTCCTCCTTTTCAATATCAAAAGTAGTACCAATTTAAAGTCCTTAAGCTTTATTTAAAACTCTTAACAAAATAATCAAAGAGTCCTTGGTCTTTTAAGAACTTATGTCCCAAGAGAAACTCAGCATGCCACTGAACACCTATAAATGGGGCGTCAGTGAAGCTCTCAACTCCCTAACAAGTTTTTCATTACTGGTAATACCGATTAAGGGAATGGTCATTTGCCTTTCTTCTTAAAATAGTCAAGTAGGAAAAGGGCGTTTTCCACATAGTAATTAACAGCTACTGGCAAGGCCTCATCTTTCACAAGGAAATCATCATGATGCCAGTCTGGTGCATTTTCTTCACCATTAGAGCCGATAAAGGCAAAGACTCCTGGTATTTCCTTTTGATAGGCCGCAAAGTCTTCGCCCCCTGTTGATGGCAAAGTTTCAATCACTTCTGCAAAGGCCTTAGAATTTTCAAAGATGAGTGGTGTGAGTGTCTGGTCATTGTAGGTCACGTAAGGTGAATTACCCCAAGTAATGTCAACTTGAGCACCAAACTGGTCAGCTGTCGCCTGAACAACTTTTTCAAAGCGAGCAATGACATCTTCACGAACCTTAGGCTCAAAGGTACGAATCGTTCCTTCGAAAAATCCCGATGCCGGAAGGACATTCCAGGTATTTCCAACTTCGATATGAGTGACTGACAATACAGCCGATTCAAAGGGCGATACCGTACGAGCAACAATCTGTTGTAAATTGTTGATGATGGTCGTAGTGACCAAGACCGTATCCACACCCAAATCAGGACGGGCAGCATGGGACGAAACACCTTTAACATCAACCCTAAACTGCTCCACACCTGCCATGATAGCTCCCGAACGAAGACCAATCTGACCAGGTTTCAAGTGAGGATTATTGTGATAACCGATGATAGCTGACACACCGTCAAGACCACCCGCTTCAATGACCTGATAGGCCCCTTGGAAATTTTCCTCGGCTGGTTGAAAAATCAAGCGAACAGTCCCCTTAAGCTCTGCTTCTCTCTCTTTTAAAAGCTGAGCAGCTCCAAGTAGAGAGGTCTGGTGAAAGTCATGACCACAGGCATGCATGGCCCCATTGTTGCTGGCATAAGGAAGTCCTGTCTTTTCCTTAATTGGTAGGGCATCAATATCAGCACGCAAAGCAATAATCGGATGACCTGACCCAATCTCAGCGACGAGTCCCGTCTTCAAGGGATAATTTAAAGGCTCAATACCTAGATTTTTCAAATAACCTTTCAAAAAGACTGTCGTCTCGTGCTCCTCCTCAGAAACCTCTGGATGTTGGTGAATCTGATGACGTGTCTTTGCTAAATGATTATAAAATGCTTCTGTCATAATGAACCTCCCTCTCTGATTAGACTTGGTCATTGCTCCTGACTTACTTCAGTTCTCAATCGAATTGATACCATCATACCACCAGAAACAAGGCTTGAGAAATTAAAAAAACTTATGGAATGCCATAAGTTTCACTTATACCCCTAGAAAAGACCGTCGTTATGGGCCTTACAGTATTAAGGGTCATGATAGAGGGAACCTATCATGAGATTGAAAGTTCCTATCGCACTTTAAACCACATAGGGCTACTAGCCAAGATAAGTACGTAAGATTGCTTTTTCCGCTTCCGTTAACGCCCGGTAGGAACCTACTACCATCCCTTCATTAAGCTTAAACTCTCCAAAAGAAATACGCTTAAGATAGGTTACCTTGACGCCATAAGCCAAAAACATCTTTTTCACTTGATGAAACTTGCCTTCCGAAATCGTAATTCTAGCACAGCTCTTGTCACTCGCAGAACTTAAAACTTCCAGCTGAGCTGATTGACAAACAGTACCATCCTCAAAGACAACACCGGATTCAAAAAATGCAGGTGCATCAGGCCCAAGAACATCATTGACCTCAACATAATAAGTCTTAGCCACATGATAACGTGGGTGAAGCATGGCAAAGCCCAGAGGCCCATTGTTAGTAATCAGCACCAAACCCTCCGTATCTCTATCCAATCGACCCACAGGATAGAGACCGTCTCTCTTATCTTCAGGCTTTATCAAATCAATGACTGTCTGGTGTTCCTTGTCCTTTCGAGCTGACACTACACCTGCTGGCTTATTCATGAGATAGTAAACTTCTGGCGTATGCTCCAGTTCCTTACCAGAAACCGTGATAGTTTGAAGACTAGCATCCACATTAAGATTATCTCGATCCGCCAAGATACCATCCACATACACCTGACGACTACGAATGAGCTTCTTAACCTGATTGCGGGAACCATAGCCTGCCTGTCCTAATAATTTATCTAAACGCATAACCCTATTGTACCACGGATAAGCTTGGTCTAGCAGACTAAAAAAGCCTACCTAAAAGGTAGACTTATACTACTAACAATTACACATTCACATGGAAGATATGCCCAACCAAGAAGGTCACAAGCATGGTCAAGAGTCCTACTGTCAAATTACGCAACATAGCTTGTTTAATAGGTGCTTTTCCGAGCTTGGCACTAATATAGCCAGTCAAGAGCAAAGTCAGTGCAACCACGACCACTGTTACAGGAATACGGTAAGGCTCTGGGAAAAGCATGATAGCTAGTGCTGGTGGCAAGGAACCAACCGAAAAAGCAAAGAAACTAGATACGGCAGCATGCCATGGATTGGTAATTTCATCCAAGTCCACTCCATATTTTTCCTCAACCAAGACCTTAATAGGATTTTTACTGAAGGCTTGATTGACCTTGACTTCGGCTGCTGTTTCGCAATCCCCCTGACTGAGGAAGGTTCGGTACAAACTCTCTCTAGCTGCTTCAGGTGAGCGATCCAGGAGAGCTTGTTCCTTAGCGATGGCAGCTTCTTCGGTATCTTTTTGCGTTGAGACACTGACATATTCGCCACCTGCCATCGAAAAGGCACCGGCAAAAATGGCTGACAAGGCAGAAATCAAAATAAACCAGATGTTTGATGTCGCACTAGCCACACCGATAACCACTCCCGCAATGGAAATGATTCCATCATTGGCACCTAAAACACCAGCTCTCAAAATATTTAAACGCTCTGCAAAATTCTTATCTTCCAATTTATTCACTCCTTATTTAGAATCATTCTAAAAAATATTATAGCAGTTATTTAGAATAATTACAAATAAGAAGGTTGAAAAGTAGGATTTTTTAAGGTTTACTCCAGTCACACGCAAACTCCAAAGCTAATAAAGCTACCTTGTCCTTTTCATCCAAATCTGCATGATTCATCAAGTTACGGGCATCCCAATTACCTTCAGAAAGGTGGTCTGCAGCATAGAAGAAATGACAGATTTCAACACCTCTAAACTTTGCTAAAGCTGCAACTGCAGAACACTCCATATCCACACAAATGGCTCCTGCTGCCTTTCGAGCTTTGAGTTTACCATTCGTCTCACGGTAAATGCCATCAGTTGTCCAAACTTTGCCTTCCTTATGAGAAATCTGACGTTCATTGAGATAGGAACGAAAACGGTCTAAAACACCCACATTTACCGCAATCTCATCGCTGGCTTCCACATAGTGAAAACTCGTCCCTTCATCTCTAAGGGCATGACTAGGAATAATAATAGAAGTCTCTTTAATATCTTCATCAAGAACACCACAAGTCCCAAAGAGTACAAGTTTATCAGCTCCCAAGGCAAAAATATCCTCTAAAATAGCCACACAGGCAGAGGCGCCTACAGGTGCATTAAAAAGAGCCAACTCCTGCTCAGCAATAACAAGCTTATAAATCGGAATAGCCACATTCGCCATGGACGTCTCATAGATAAGTTCATGGGGAAACATCTCAAGCATTCGTTGAAAGGTCGAACGAGAAAAACAGGACACAGCTATTTTAGGAAACCCCTCAAGAGGCTCATTCAAGTCCTCGGGATTGATAATCGCTTGTCTATTCGCATCAAATTCAGTTAGTAGCATACGTGACCTCCTTAATTTTAGGACCCATTATAACATAAAAAAATCAGACCAAACAGAACAGTCTGATTCTATCACTATTTATTCTTCATTCTCCAAATCGTCCAGCTGTTTTTCGAGACGTCTTCTCTCATATCTTCCCAATGCAACGATAGACCAATTCATAAAGAAAACAACGGGAGCATATATGATATAAGTAATTGGCCAAACCATGAGATATCTAGGATCCAAGGGATTATTATGATAGACATCATGGTTGTACCGATAGTTAGCTGACATTATCATAAGGGTGATAAGCCCAGTCACTAGTAAACAACCTAGGACTGTCATACCAGAACCCCCAAAAGTGTTAACACTAAGTCGTTCAGATCTATAAATAGACCAAATCCATGCTATCAACATTGGAAAGGCCAAGTAATTAGAGGTGATGGCACCCCTATTAAAGAAGGAGCTATAGACCAAGCATACAAGCGTCCCTGCAATCATTATGTAATAACATTCAGCAGCAACCTTATTATTTAGAGCTTTCTCGCGTTCATCTGTAACCTTATTATTAACCAGTTTGAATTTCATCATCTTTACTTCCTTCCTAATTCTCCCAAAACAGTTGATCCAAGGTCCTGTCCAGTGTCTTGCAAATGGCAATGCATAAGGCTAGGCTGGGATTGTACTTTCCAGCTTCAATCAAACCTATGGTTTGTCTTGTTGCACCTACAGCTTCTGCCAAGTCACCCTGGGTCATATCATGCTCTGCTCGAGCTGCTTTTAAACGTAAATTCTTTGCCACATGCCCCCTCCTTTACATCATATCTGATATTATCGTCGAAATTGATTAGGTTCACCAGCTATTTTCATCTTAATTATACACTATATATTTCTAATTGCAATATATATATGTCATTATTTTAGAAATAAATTGCAAAATAAAAAGCCGAGATTGCTCTCAGCTTCTTCTCTATTTAAACTTAGGCTGGTGTTACATCCAAACTCTCACCAATAGCCGCAAGGCGTTCGACAACTTCTTCTTGGCTCAAACCATTTTCAGAGACATAACGGTTTCGTGGGTGAACACGACATTCGTGTGAGCAGCCACGGAGGTATTTGTCTTCATTTTCCTCTGAAGCAAGGATACGACGGTTACAGAATGGGTTACCACAGTTAACATAGCGTTCGCATGGCGTGCCATCGAACCAATCTTTACCGACAACGACAGGGTCTACATGGTTGATATCCACAGCAATACGCTCGTCAAAAACATACATCTTACCATCCCAAAGCTCCCCTTGAACCTCTTGGTCTTTTCCGTAAGTTGCGATACCACCGTGCAATTGACCAACATCTTTGTAGCCTTCACGGACCATCCAACCTGAGAATTTCTCACAGCGGACACCACCAGTACAGTACACAACCACGCGCTTATCCATGAACTCTTCTTTATGGTCGCGGACCCATTGTGGCAATTCACGGAAGTTGCGAATGTCTGGACGAATGGCTCCACGGAAGTGACCAAGGTCATACTCATAGTCGTTACGTGTATCGAGGACAACAGTGTCCTCATCTAAAAGAGCATCTTTAAACTCTTTTGGTGACAAGTAAGCACCTGTAGTTTCAAGTGGATTAATGTCGCTGTCAAAGTTGTCATCCTCTAAACCAAGGTGGACGATTTCCTTCTTGTAACGAACAAACATCTTCTTGAAGGCTTGCTCTTCTTCCTCATCAATCTTGAACCAGAGATCCTCCATCCCTGGAAGGCTGTGAACGTAGTCCATGTATTTTTGAGTGGTTTCATAGTCACCAGAAACCGTTCCATTGATTCCCTCGTCAGCGACCAAGATACGTCCTTTCAAACCGATTGACTTACAGAAAGCCAAGTGATCAGCCGCAAATTGCTCAGCATTTTCGATGGGAAGGTATTTATAATAAAGCAATACTCGAATAGGTTTTGCCATTGTATGTCCTCTTTCTTTATGAAATATCTATATCTGTTGTTTGATAGTCAAAGTCAACTTAACTATTATAGCGCTATCAAAGAGGACTAGGCAATTGATTTGTTTGGAGGAGAATTGTCACAAAAGAAAAAGGCTGAGTACCAGATGCCTCAACCTGAGTTTAAATAACTTAACTTCTTATTACCTTTTCCATAGGTCTCCCCTTAGCCAGCTCATCTACTAGCTTATCCAGATAGCGAATATCTTGCATAAGAGGTTCTTTAATTTCAGTCAACTTAACCCCACAGATGGATCCCGTAATCAGATGACGCTTAGGATTGAGGGCAGGAGCTTGACGAAAGAAATCTCCGTAACTAACTTCAGATGATAGAGCCTCCTCAATAGCCGTTGACGAATAGTCGGTCAACCACGTAGTTACCTGATCCACCTCTGCTCGACTCCTGTCTTTCCGCTCTGCCTTGGCCACTAGCATAGGATAGACCTTTGAAAAGCACATGTCGTAAATTTTGTAACTCATGTTTTCTCCTACAATTTCGCAGCAGCAGCCTCATCTAAGATAAGAGTCACATCTGGATGATGTTGCAAGACACTGGCCGGTACTTCCTCTGTTACTGGACCCTTGACCATCTTGAAAATGGCATCTGCCTTCTTGTCACCATAGGCAAACAAAATAATCTTCTTGGCAGCCATAATGGAAGCAATCCCCATTGAAATAGCCTTTGTAGGAACTTGGTCACGACTGGCAAAGAAACGGCTATTGGCTTCAATGGTGCTGTCCGTCAAGTCGACCACATGAGTTTGACTATCAAAAGGCGTACCTGGCTCATTAAAGCCAATATGTCCATTACTTCCGATTCCTAGGATTTGCAGGTCAATGGCATGTTGTGCCAAGACGTCATCGTAATCCTTGGCCGCCTGTTCTAAATCTTCAGCCATGCCGTCAGGTAAGAAGCTCTCTTTAAATGGCTTAGCATCAAAGAGTTGAGCCTTCATAAAGGCATGGTAGCTCTGCTCATGGTCTGGTGCTAATCCAACGTATTCATCTAAATTGACGCTGTAAAGTTCCGAAAAATCCACGTCACTCTCAACCATCTCTTGGTAAAGGGCGATAGGTGAACTACCTGTCGCCAATCCCAATGTCTGAGCACCCGCTGCAAGGCTCTCTTTAAGAAGATCAAAGGCAACTTGGCCTCCCTCAACTTGATTTTTTACTAAAATCTTTTTCATTCTATTCACCTCGATATTGGTATATACCATTTTTCTTTATTATCTCTTTTTTTAACCTTTTTGTCAAGCGCTTTCACTCAATAAGTTTAATGACGGTCGCCCTATATCGTGCTATAATAAAAAGGCTGAAAATTTTTAAACGAGGAAAGAAATGAATACAAACGATTTTGATTTTGAACTACCAGAGGAACTGATTGCCCAAACCCCATTGGAACAACGTGACGCCTCTAAACTCTTGGTCATTGATCCTGTAACCAAGGAAATGACTGATACCCACTTCGACCACATCATCGACCAGCTTAACCCTAGCGATGCCTTGGTCATGAACAATACGCGCGTGCTTCCTGCCCGCCTCTACGGTGAAAAGCCTGATACCCACGGCCATGTGGAATTTCTCCTTTTGAAAAATACACAAGGCGATCAATGGGAAGTTTTGGCCAAACCGGCCAAACGCCTTAAAGTAGGTGCTAGAGTCAGTTTTGGTGATGGCCGTTTGACTGCCACTGTCACTGAGGAACTAGATCACGGTGGCCGTATCGTAGAATTTAGCTATGACGGTATCTTCCTTGAGGTCTTGGAAAGTTTGGGCGAGATGCCATTGCCACCTTATATCCATGAAAAATTGGAAGACCGTGACCGTTACCAAACAGTCTATGCCAAGGAAAATGGCTCTGCCGCTGCACCAACAGCTGGTCTCCATTTCACTCCTGAATTGCTTCAAAAGATTGAAGCTAAAGGCGTAAAATTGGTCTACCTCACCCTCCACGTTGGACTGGGAACCTTCCGACCTGTTTCTGTCGATAATGTCGACGAACATGAAATGCACTCAGAATTTTACACCCTCAGCCAAGACGCTGCCGATACACTCAATAGTGTCAAAGCCGCTGGAGGACGCATCATTGCAGTTGGAACAACCTCTATCCGAACACTGGAAACAATCGGCAATAAATACGATGGTCAACTCCAAGCCGACTCAGGTTGGACCAATATCTTTATCAAACCAGGCTACCAATTCACAGTCGTAGATGCCTTTTCAACCAACTTCCACCTTCCAAAATCAACCTTGGTGATGTTGGTTTCAGCCTTTGCTGGCCGTGAATTCGTCCTTGATGCCTATAAACACGCCGTCCAAGAACGCTACCGCTTCTTCAGTTTCGGAGATGCCATGTTTGTCACACGACGTGCTGAGAAATAATATTGATTTTGAGACTTGCCTCTATAGGAGAAGTCTCTTTTATTGATCTCCACATTCAGAAAAAATCCACCAGTTATGAACTGATGGATTTTTTGTTTATTTCTCCGCAAACTGGCTATTATACAAGTCGTAATAGAAGCCTTTATCTGCAAGGAGGGATTCATGGTTCCCTTGTTCGATGATTTGACCATCTTTAAGGACCAAAATTTTGTCTGCTTCTTGAATAGTCGACAGACGGTGGGCAATGACAAAACTTGTTCGACCTTGCATAAGGGTCTTCATGGCTTTTTGAATCAAGAGTTCCAGACGGGTATCAACCGATGAGGTTGCCTCGTCCAAAATCAAGATTTTAGGATCAGCCAAAAGCGCACGCGCAATGGTCAAAAGTTGCTTTTGTCCTAGTGAAATGTTACTTGATTCCTGGTTCATTTCCATGTTGTAACCACCAGGTAGTGTACGGATAAAGTGGTCCACATTGGCAGCCTTAGCGGCTTCAACAATCTCCTCGTCAGTCGCCTCAAGATTACCGAAGCGAAGATTTTCCTTGATAGTTCCTTCAAAGAGCCAAGCATCCTGAAGCACCATACCAAACTGTTTACGATAATCCTGACGTGACAGGTTACGGATATCGTGACCATCAACTGAAATAGAACCAGCAGTCACATCATAGAAACGCATGAGGAGATTGATAATGGTTGATTTCCCAGCACCGGTAGGACCGACAATGGCCACCATTTCGCCAGGATTAACCTCAAGATTAAAGTCACGAATCAAAGGTTTATCAGCCACATACTGGAAGTCCACATGCTTAAAGCTAACTTGCCCAGTCAAATCTCCCTCTAGCACTTCAGTAGCATCATTAGCCTCGTCTGGTTCATCCATCAGTTGGAAAATACGGTCCAAAGAAGACTTAGCACTCTGCAATTGTCCAGCCAACTGAGTCAAGTTCTGAATAGGTTGATTAATCTGCCAAACGTACTGAACAAAGGCCTGCATATTACCAATCGTCAAGCGACCAGCCAAAACTTGCAAACCACCTAGAACAGCGACAATGAGATAGGTCAAGTCAGATAAACCATTAAGTACAGGCATCATGAGGCCTGAAATGAAATTGGCCTTAAAACCTACCTTCTGAAGGTCTTCCGTAATCTCTTTAAAGTCGTCTAAAGATCTATCCTCACGGCCAAAAAGTTTAAGCACATTGAAACCAGTCAGATTTTCCTGAACAAAACCATTAAGAGTACCTAGGGCATCAGCCTGCTGCTTAAAGTAAGGTTGAGACTTACTCATGATAAAACGGGCACCAAAGAAAGTAATGGGAATAGTGATAACAACCACAGCTCCCAATTGAAGATTAAGGTAAAGCACTGTTCCAATAACTAAGACTAGAGTAAAGACGGCATTAACAATCTGCAAGAATGACTGCTGCAAGGCATTAGATACTGTCTCAACATCACTAGTAAAGCGGCCCAAGAGGTCCCCAAACTGGTGCTTATCAAAGTATGACACTGAGATACGATTGATTTTATCGGTCATCTCATTTCGCATATCTTGAACCGTTGCTTGCACAGCATTGGTCATGAAATAGTTGGAATAGTAGGCAGCCAACTCATAAATAAGACCACGCAAGAGATAAACAACCAGAACCAAACCAACATAGGATACATTGATATGGGCGCCTTCTACCCCCTTAATGATATCCAGCGTATTTTTGGTCAGCTCTGTAATAGCTAAACCAATGACTACGGGTTCAATGACACTCATGATGACACTAACAATTTTCAAGAAAATGGCTAGGTAAAGTGGGAAACGATAAGCCTGCAAGTATGACCAAAGACGGCCAAAACTTGAGGAATGATTTGTTTTCTTTTTATTATTCTTCATTTTGACCTCCTTCTAGTCTTCCGTAAGACTCTTTTGATTCAATTGTGAATTAGCAATTTCACGGTAAATGTCATTGCTTTCCATAAGCTCTTCATGACGGCCACGACCAACGATTTCACCTTCATCCAAAACAATGATTTGATCAGCATTCATGATAGTTCCCACACGTTGGGCTACAATCAGGACTGTTGCATCTTGAGTCACTTCTTTTAGACGACGGCGCAAGGTCGCATCAGTCTTGTAGTCCAAGGCAGAGAAGGAATCATCAAAGATATAAAGATCAGGACGTTTAACCACCGCACGTGCAATTGACAAACGCTGCTTCTGTCCACCAGAAAGGTTGCTACCACCCTCAGCCAAGTGAGAATCATAGCGTTCTTCCTTACTTTCGATAAATTCCTTGGCTTGAGCCACATCAGTAGCTTGATTCAATTCTTCATGACTGGCATTTTCCTTACCATAACGGATATTTTCACCGATAGTCCCTGTAAAGAGTAGGGCTTTTTGTGGAATAAAGCCAATCTTACGACGAAGAGCCTTAAGATTGTAGTCACGGACATCTACACCATCAACAAGAATGCGTCCAAGTGTTACATCATAAAAGCGTGGAATTAACTGTACAAGTGATGATTTTCCTGAACCCGTAGACCCAATAAAGGCAATGGTTTCACCAGGTTTTGCCTTGAAAGAAATATTGTGTAAGACAGGACTTTCAGTTTCACCAGGATAGGCAAAGGTCACATTGTCAAATTCCAAATATCCCTTAGTCTCGGTTTCTGTCACGCCATCTTCATTTGGATTGATAGAAATCGGCATGTCCATAATTTCCTGCAGACGTTCACTAGATACCGCTGTACGAGGATACATGGTAAAGAGATTGGCTAGGAAAAGGAAGGACAATAGTGCATGGAAGCTGTACTCAATAAAGGCAACCAAGTCACCGATAGCCAAACTTCCAGAGCCTAATGGCTCAAGGGCAAACCAAACAATTGCCACAATCATGGCTATGATGATTTGCACAAAAAGTGGCTCGGTCAAACCAGTCAATTTGAAAAGCTTGTTTGAATTATCCGCATAGACAGCATTTTCAGAAGCGAACTTCTTCTCTTGAAAATCTTCTCTAGCGAAAGCACGTATGACACGAAGTCCAGTCAGATTTTCACGAGCATACTGGTTAATCTTGTCGAGAGTTGCCTGTTGCTTTTCAGAAAGCGGACGCGTTTTTACCGCCACATACCAGACAACTACGGCTAGGAAAGGTAAGGAGATTGCCACAATCCAAGCCAAAGATGGACTTGTCGTCAAAATCAAAAAGACACTGGAAACCATCATCAAAGGAGTGATAACCCCTAGCTTAAGAACCTGATCCGCAAACTGCATAAGCACAAAAGCATCTGATGTAATACGAGTCACCAAAGAGGATACCCCAATCTGCTCATACTCGTGGTGGGAATACTCCTGAAGCTTAGCATAAATGTCATTACGCATAACTTGCACCATAGTAGTGGTCAACTTACCAACCGCATAGGACAGAAGTATACGACCAACAATCCCAGTCAAAACTACACCAAACATGACCCAAGCATAAGCGTAAAGCTTATCAACATCACCACGGTTTATTCCCTCATCAATCATTCTGGCAAGAACCGTCGGCAAACCCAAGTTAGCAATAACAAATAAAATGGCTGCCGTAAAATTCATTGCTAGCCACTTAGGATAACGTCTGAGATAAGACCAAATATAAGCCATAAATTTCTCCTTTTCTTTTTAGCATTTACCATGCCTTTAGGATTTTTATAGTTATTTACAACCACTAAAGCCATAAAAGACACAGAAAAAGGGCGTGACAAGCACGCACATCACCTACATTCTAACAAATGAAAATATTAAAAGCAATAGAAAAAACCAGAGCTGATGCCCTGGTTTTCTTTATTAAGCGACTTGATATGTTCACGGATAAAAAGAGGTTCACCAAGTTCCTGCTCCAAATCTTTTAACTGACGACTGAGTGTCGGCTAAGTAATCATCAGCTTCTCAGCTGCCTTGGAGATACTCCCCTCCTCAGCAATAGTAATAAAATAACGAAGCACTCTTAACTCCATGCCATCCTCCTAATTTTCCTCATAAGATTTAAACGGTTGATTCTTCTCAGGATATCGGTCTGGTGTAATGGCGAGTCCCATTTGCTCTTTTTCGTGATATAACTCTTTCATAAGCGACCACATCATCAACACTAGTACTATAGAAAATGGAAAAGCGACAATAATGAGCGTGTTTTGTAAAGCTGTCAATCCACCAGAAAACATGAGTGCAATAGCAATCAAGGCCAGCATGACACCCCAAATCACCTTTTTACGATTACTTGGATTTAGATTGCCATCTTCAGACAACATGGCCAAAACATAGGTGGCAGAATCCGCCGAGGTCACAAAGAAGGTTAAAACTAAAATAATTGCCAGGAGTGAAAGGACACTTCCCAGAGGATATTCATTAAAAGAGGCAAAAAGAATTTCTTCTGTGGCAAAACGTATCAAATTAACCCCCGAATCTTGTAGTGAAGTAGATAAGGTACCAAAAGCAGAAAACCAGATAAAACTAAGGACTGTTGGTGCCAAAAGCACTACTGTCAAAAATTCGCGAATAGTCCGACCTTTTGAGATACGGGCAATAAAGACGCCCACAAAAGGTGACCAGGAAATCCACCATGCCCAGTAAAAAATGGTCCATTGGTTAATCCAAGCCCGCTTGGTCTCATCAAAAGCCGCCGCCCGAAAACTCATACGGAAGAAGTTTTGAAAATAAAGGCCGATAGAGTCTGTCATGGTGTCAAATATCTTAACCGTTGGCCCCAAAACTATGACTCCAGCAAGCAAGACAATAGCTAAAATCAAGTTTGTATTAGATAGGATTTTAACACCCTTTCCTAAACCTGATAAGGCAGAAATAAGAAAAAGAATTGTCGCAATGATGATAATGATGACTTGCACAAGACTATTATTAGGAATACCAAAGACATAGGAGAGACCACCATTGATTTGTGAGGCACCAAAGCCGAGCGTTGTCGCTACCCCAATCACTGTCGCAATAATGGTGATGGTATCGATAATGGTTGCTATTGGTCCGTCCGCATATTTTCCAAAAAGAGGCTTAAAGACGACTGAGAGCTGATATTTCTCCCGTTTACGAAAGCCAAAATAAGCCAAAGACAATCCCACCAGGGCATAGACCGCCCAAGCATGAAATCCCCAGTGAAAAAAAGTAAAACGAAAAGCATCTGCGAGAGCATCCGCACTGCCTATTTCTGCATTGGGCGTCGAGATAGCAAAGTGACTCAAAGGCTCTGCTGCCCCATAAAATACCAGACCAATCCCCATTCCAGCAGAAAACATCATAGCAATCCATGACGTCGTCGAATGCTCTGGCCGACTCGTGGGATTACCCAAGCGAATCTGCCCTATCGGACTTACAATTAAAAAGACACAAAAAATTAAAATCCCCGTAACCAATAACAAGTAAAACCAGCCAACACTAGTTGTTAAGAGATTTTTTAAGTAAAAACTAATATTTTGAAACTGCTGGGGAACAAAGAGCCCTAACAAGACTAAAATAAATATGATGACGAGTGAAAGCTGAAAAACTTTTGTTATTTTAGAATACTTCACCATTTTACCTCCTTATGTGTTCTTAGTTATAGAAAGTTTTTGAGAAAACTTAAAATTCTATATGGTTTCATTGTAACACAATTGTTTAATTTATACATATAACAACCGAATACATCCAACATATTCGCACCGTATTCTTCAAATATTTGACTAATCTTTTGAGAAAGAGATCCCTTTTTCTTTTGCAATATTCTTGATTTTAGCTTTGAAACTATTAGCATTTGAAAATTTCACGACAAGACCTCCACATATGATTGTAGTTTTTCGGTTACTTTAAATAGTTGTGCATAGTGATACAACTTGGCATAATCAACAGCTCCTTTTTTAAAGTAAGCTTGAAAAGCTGGAGCAATAACTTGAATATCGACATGATAAGCTGTTCTCAAACACTCCACTAATGTTCGTTCCATATCATATACTGAGATAAACTGTCCAGCCTGTCGCTCCAGTCTAATAATACCGATTTCATGATACTTTCTAGCAACAATTGGCTTGACACCAGCTTCTTTCATTGGCCTCGTATTTGTCCCGAAAGGAAAAGTCATCACAGGCTCAAATGGAATGGTAAGGAACAGACCATGTAACCAAAGTGCTGTTTCTAAGGAATAAATTCCTTTTGGAAAACGGTACTGTAAACTAAAATAGTCATCGATATAGGTATCTGGCAGATGATAGCTACCTCTTTCAATTGATTCCACTTTCCCTTTTGAGACTAATTGATTCAGTTGTTGATAAGAAAAGTTAAGCTCTTCCATATCACGAAAATTTATTACTCCATGATTATTTTTAATATAATTATAAACGGGTTTCTCTAACAAATCCATATCACCACCTCCAAAACAATATGCTAACAAATCAAGTCATTGTTAGCATATCCTTTTTTATTTCGTCGTATACGCAAAACTCAAGTTACTATCCACTCCAGATAATTTACGGAAAGTATAGTTTGGATTGCCATTGTAATTGGTTTCGGAGATAAGGAATGAGCCATTTGGGTAGAGTTTTTCGACGAAAGCCACAAGTCCGTATTCTGCTGGTGTGCCATGTCCTCCTCCCGCAAAGGAAATAATATCTCCTGCTTGTGGACTTGTCGCCAAAATCAAAAAGACACTGGAAAGCATCATCAATCATTCTGGCAAGAACCGTCGGCAAACCCAAGTTAGCAATAACAAATAAAATGGCCGCCGTAAAATTCATTGCTAGCCACTTAGGATAACGTCTGAGATAAGACCAAATATAAGCCATAAATTTCTCCTTTTCTTTTTAGCATTTACCATGCCTTTAAGATTTTTATAGTTATTTACAACCACTAAAGCCGTAAAAGACACAGAAAAAGGGCGTGACAAGCACGCACATTACCTACATTCTAACAAATGAAAATATTAAAAGTAATAGAAAAAACCAGAGCTTATGCCCTAGTTTTCTATCTATTTTGCTATCACTAAATTATCTGTTTTATCGCTTCATTTAGCTAATTCCTTGAAGGCATCTAAATGACGAGACAAAACAGAGTTAGCCACATCGTCGACTGTGACCTGCTCTGCAACTTCTGTCTCACCTTATTCATTTTTAATTAAGGTGTCATATTCTACCAATACATACTTGGGCTTATTATTTTTTAGAATCACTGCAGTCCCCTTGCTGTCGACCATACGAGCAACTTTAGAAAAATTTTGGTTAGCTTCAGAAATGGGAACTAAATTTTCAAGATTAATCTGCATCATAATCCCCTCCCTAGATTTATCATAGCATTTTTTAGAGAAAACCAGTAAATAGGATATATTTGTCCTAGAAAGCGATTCTAAGACAATTAAAGTACATCCTTGTTTCAAAAGTTTGCAGATTTGAACTTCGTTTTGTTATAACATACATAAATAAACATTTGTTACGATAAAACATCGAAAAAACTATTTAATAGGTGATAAAAAATAACCTCCAATACATATTACATGTACATGGAGGTTAGTGCACCTTTTCGATATTAAAAAAATAATCTAGATAATCACTGATTTCATTAGAGGTATTCGCTAATGACTTTTTGATATCAATGACACCTAATAGTTCGAGATGTTCATTAAATATTTTGTTATAATCAATATTCGCTGTCAATAAAATAATTTGTGCATAAACGTTACTCCTCCTAATTTTTTTGACTTTTTTCCATAATTACAATTCTTTGTAAATGTGATAAAATAAAGAGTGTTAGTTGCTGTAGTAATCCTTATAGAATTAAAATGATTGTTAACTTTAACTTTTAACTTATATTTTTTAATATACTTTTTAACAGTTATCAACAACCAAAAGTGCCTCACAATATTGAACATACTTCACCTCCAATTCCTATTTTTATTATAGCTTGGTTATACCATTTAATTTGTCATATATCATAAACGGTTCATTTTTTGTCATTTACAGTAAAAGTATACCGATATAATAGTTTCTAGAACTGTTACGATATACCGGTTTTATGACTACTATCATTACTTAAAAGTTTACATACTTATATGTGTACTGCATGTTAGGTAAAATTATCTGTATTTGTAAAGAAACATGGATTTTTATTTAGACGTCCTAAAAAAACAAAACAAATATATTTTCATACTGGAAAAAGACTTCAATGTCTTTTACTACAGTACTAAATTTTTTATCGAATGGAGAGTACACTAATTGTTAAATATTTTTATTTTAGAAGACGAATTTTTACAACAAACACGAATAGAGACCGTTATTAAGGATGTTATTGCAAAAAAATCTCTAAAATGTAAAGGACCTGAGATTTTTGGAAAACCTAGCCAGCTACTTGATGCGATTACCGAAAGAGGTTCTCATCAACTTTTCTTTTTAGATATTGAAATTAAAGGAGAAGAAAAAAAGGGGCTAGACATTGCAAAAGAAATTCGGAAAAAAGACCCTAATGCAACAATTGTTTTTGTAACAACACATTCAGAATTTATGCCAGTCACTTTTAAATATAGAGTTGCTGCACTAGATTTTATTGATAAAGCTTTGGATGATGAAGAGTTTTATGAACGTGTTCTTTTAGCAATTGAATATACCATGGATAAAATGGGTGCCACTATTGCCCAAGATTCATTTACTTTTGAAACAGCTACGGCTCAAGTTCAAGTTCCTTTTAACAATATCTTATTTTTCGAAACGTCTCCAACAATACATAAAGTTATTTTGCATACTAAAGAAGAACGCATGGAGTTCTACGCCAGTATTTCAGAAGTTGAACGAGCTGATGACCGCCTATTTCGATGCCATCGTTCATTTATCGTTAATCCTGAAAATATCGTTAGGATTAATAAAGAAGATAAAATGGTAATGTTTGAAAATAATAATGAATGTCCCATTTCGCGTACGAAATATAAGGGCCTCCTAGAAAAAGTTAAATCTCTGAAAAGCTAAGGTGTTTCTATGGATATAGTTATAAATTTATTGCTGTTCTATTCTAAGATGTTAGTAGCATTGTTACTGTTTCAACAGGTTAGTAACCAACCAATCAAACCTTTGTGGTGTATTATTGGTCCATTTTTGTATGTTCTACTCCTCATCATATGTCCTCCTGTTGGGTACTTTACTTTCTTTTTTATCTTTATTGCTTATAACATATATCAAAATAAGTATGGTAGTAAAACACTTGATATTTTTTATGGCTTGTACCCCGTTATCGTTGAAAGCTTGCTAGGTAGAATGTTAGCATTCTACGTTTTCCCTCTACTAGGAGTCTCTGTCTTCAATGAAGTCAAACTAAGTTGGTATGATATCTTAATTGAATTACTGGTTTTCCCTCTTCATTTACTCATAGTAAAATCTCTTAGGTTAGATTTTAACGAAATAAAAGAAGGTTTCAAGCGTTACTATTTCAAGTATTTATTGTTACTGATCAACATCTCTATGTTTGTATATATGCTCTTAGTTTCTATACTTGTTATTTATAGAGACAAATTAGCTGATGCAGATAATTGGAGAGGACATATTAATAACTTTTATATTGTTCTGTTTTTTGTAATGCTACTCTATCTCAATGCAATTTCAAAAGAAAAACTAGAGAAGGAAATAATTGATCAAAAAGATACTCAATTAAATGAACTATCTATTTACAGCCATCATGTTGAATCACTTTATGAGGAAATTAGAAGTTTCCGTCATGACTACATTAATATTTTGACCAGTCTAAAATTAGGAATTGATAATCAAGATATTGAAGCTATTAAAACTGTATACAATGGTGTACTTAGAGATAGTGCAAACCAATTCTATGATAGTAAGTTTGATATTGCTAAACTTAGTAATATTAAGAATGATGCTATCAAAAGTATTCTTTCCGCTAAATTACTTGAGGCACAAAATAGGGGAATTTCAATTTCTGTTGAGATTGACGAACCTGTTAGTAATTTTAGGATAGAATTACTAGATTTCATAACTGTTCTTTCTGTCCTTTGTGATAATGCCATTGAAGCCACCATTAAAGCCACAAGTCCTAGAATGACTGTTGTTTTCATAAATAATGATGATTCATTGGTACTTATCGTTGAAAATAGTATAAAATCAGAAAAAGTGGATGTTAGTCATATTTTTGCTAGGGGATACTCTAGTAAAGGGGAAGGAAGAGGTCTTGGGTTACATAATGTAAATAGCGTATTGGAAAAATACCCTAAATCTACGATTACCACTCGTAGTGCAAATCATCTCTTTTCTCAAACTATCAGATTTTGTAAGTAAGTCTCAACTTTTAACTTTAACCTCTTTAATCGACTTAGGTTTTGCCGTTAAATAGTCTGTTAGTATTTTTTGCTACATAGCTTAATAATTTTTGGGACCACTAGCTGTGCTAGTGGTTTTCGTAGGACCCAAAAAGACAGTAACTTCAGAATAGTTACTGTCTTTTTTATTTCATGTTTATCTTAAAGCCTTGATAGACTTGAAAAGTGGTTTATAAAGACTTCTTAATACTTTATCAATGCCCTACATCTGAATATGAAATATAATAACGTTGCCCATCTTTGACAAAACTATACCAGTTTCCATCAGGTAAAATTTCATATTTATCCCAATCAACATCACCTGCAGGCATTTTAGAAACAACCCCACTGTCTTTATCTGGTGCAGCATATACAGGGGTTTCCTCATCAAGTGTCAATGTTCCAGAAGTAGCTGTCCAAGCACCTCGACCACCTTCAACTCCCCCAACTTGAGAAGCTGGTGTTGTTGCTTCAGCCACTTGCCCAGCATCTGTAGTGCCTGCTTGAGCTTGTTCTTGAGAGGAAGCTTTAGGCGCTACTGCTGAAGCCTGATTGTCATTTTCTTCATTTGAAACTGCTGAAGTTGATGATTGGGCTGATTTCTTATCCTTCTTAACAGCTTTACTTGAGCTTGAAGATGATTTCTTGACCGTCTTGACTGGGCTACTACTTGTGCTAACACGTGCTGACTCATGACTATTAAACTTAGTCACTAAAAAGACAGCGAGGATAACTACAATAAGAGCTGATAGGATACCAATGAGTTTAGTTGTTGTTTTCATGATTGACGTTCCTTTTCTTATGATTTACAAGATTAGTATAATATAAAGACAACTAAAGTTTCATTGAAGTCATAAACAGTAGTTTTTTTGTCATAAAAGGACAACATTTTCTATTTTTAGCGTCTGTTTTAAATGATGGTCTTTATAATATTATTCGTCATGATACAGAATTAAATGAAAAACTTGCACAACACGAACGAGATTACTTAGAGGGTGAAAGACGTGATCCACCTCCTACACAACTATTTGGATATGATGCTAAAACTGATAATGAATCAGATTTTCATTGTGAAGAATTGACTATTGAAAATGAAAATTTATAAAAAGGTTAGTTCTCGTATTTTTTTCTACGACTAATATCAAACATAATATATTTAGAAAAATTGAAAATAAGGAGATAATAAATGATGAATCATGTCAATTCCCAAATAAAAAATAGGAGAAGAAATACAGTTATTGCAAGAGGAAAAATCATAAATATAGAACATAATTAGGATTACTCTTACTTAAAATTATTTATTCGAAATAGCGCTGGACTAAGACATACCTACTTAACATTTAGATATGACCCAAAATATTTTATATTAGTAAAAACCAATATGTAATAATTACAGCACATATTAAAAATAAACAAAACCAGTCTAAAATAGAAAAACAAAAAACTGCCAAAGAATTTTTGGCAGGATTTTTGGCAGGAAACCAAATCAATTTATCAGTTTCTAACAATCGCTTATCGTAAAAAAAAACCAGAGCTTATACCCTGGTTTTCTTTATTAAGCGACTTGAGTCGTTACCTTATTATTTAAGAGTAACTGAAGCTCCAGCTTCTTCAAGTTTAGCTTTGATTTCTTCAGCTTCAGCTGCAGCAACACCTTCTTTAATAACTGATGGTGCACCGTCAACGATAGCTTTAGCTTCTTTAAGACCTTCGCCTGTGATTTCACGTACAACTTTGATAACGCCAACTTTCTTGTCGCCTGCAGATGTCAATTCAACGTCGAATGAATCTTTAGCAGCACCAGCGTCAGCAGCACCAGCTGCAGCAGCAGCTACAGGAGCAGCAGCAGTTACGCCAAACTCTTCTTCGATAGCTTTTACAAGGTCGTTCAATTCAAGGATTGAAGCTTCTTTAATTTCAGCAATAATGTTTTCAATGTTCAATGCCATTGTGATTTCCTCCAAATGTGTTTTTTAATATAGTGTTTTAAACGTAGCTTAGGCTACGAGTTGTGAAGATGGGCTTATGCAGCACCGTCTTCTTTGCTTTCTGCAACCGCTTTGACAGCGTATGCAACGTTGCGCACTGGCGCTTGAAGTACAGAAAGGAGCATAGAAAGCATACCTTCTTTGTTTGGAAGTGATGCAAGAGCGTTGATTTCTTCGACTGAAGTGAACGCGCCGTCAACAACACCACCTTTGATTTCAAGAGCTTCTGCGTCTTTAGCAAATTCGCTAATAACTTTTGCTGGTGCGATAACATCTTCGTTTGAGAATGCTACTGCAGATGGACCAACAAAAAGTTCTTTAAGGTCTTCAAGACCTGCTTCTTCAGCTGCACGGCTCAAGATAGAGTTTTTGATAACTTTAAATTCAACGCCTGATTCACGAAGATTACGACGAAGAACTGTATCTTGGTCAACTGTAAGTCCACGAGAGTCAACAACAACGATAGATGCTGCTGCTTTCATTTTCTCAGCGACGATAGCAACCTGTTCAGCTTTCTTAGCAATAATAGCTTCACTCATTAGTAGTTTTACCTCCGTTTTTATTTTTGGGCTAGGCACAAAAAAATCGTACCTAAACCTAGACACGAAAGTACAATACGTTACAAAAAAATAGTTACGTTTTGTGCCTCGGTTGGATGTTTACGAGTCTTGCTCCCCAACTGTCTTAGGTCAGTTTTTTCAAACCTTATTTATAATATCATGACCTAAATCAGACGTCAAGAAAAAAATGCAATTTTTTTATTTTTTTCTCTATCTTTTTTCGAAGACCATAAAACCTCTCAAAATCTAAAGATTTCAAGAGGTTATTTCTAATCATACCTAAGGGCTTCGATAGGATCGAGTTTCGAAGCTTTATTAGCCGGTAGGAGACCAAAGATAATCCCTACAGCTGCTGAGAAGGCTATGCTTCCCATGGCTACACCAAGAGAAACCGTCGCTTTAAGGTCCATGGCATTCCCAATTGGACCAACGACTAGGGCTGCAAAGCCTAGCCCAATCAAACCTCCCAGAATAGTCAGAACCATCGACTCAATCAAAAACTGGGTCAAGATTTTACGACGTGTAGCACCTAAAGCCTTACGAAGACCAATCTCTCGTGTCCGCTCAGTTACCGAAACCAACATGATGTTCATAACACCGATTCCGCCAACTAATAATGAAATCCCAGCAATAGCTCCGACAACGGTGGTAATGGTTCCAAAGATCGTGTTCACCTGATCTAGGGTCGAACTCATATCTGCCGCCTTATATTCTCCATTGTCATCTCGGGCCAACTGGGTCAAGCGTTTAGCAGCATCCTTAGCAACGCTACTACTATTTTTCACATCGGTCACATGGAAAAAAATCTGGCCAATAGCATCAGTGTTATTTTCAGCCGCTAACTGGGTATTGGCCACAAGAGCTGTTCCAATTTCACCATAGGCACCGATTGCTGTGTCTTTATTCTTATAAACACCAATCACACGATAATCATTGTTCCCAATAGTAACCACTTGGTTAAGGGCATCCCCATTCGTCTCAAAGAGTTTTTTAGCCACCATCTGATCAATGACAATAACTCGTGAAAAGTTTTTATAATCATTGTCTTGCAAGGAACGTCCAGTCAACATTTCTAACTTTTTAGCTTTAAAGTAGCCCTGACTGGCACCTGTGATATTAACATTCTTCACGGTCTTTTTTTGGAGGTAGATAGAGGAAGTTAGGCTGTTAGTCACAAAATAACTATCAATACCAGGCGTCTGCTTAGCCACTTGCTCCAACCAAACTTCTTTAACCGGTTTGGTCGGTTGTGACAAGTCCGCATAGGCAGGATCTAGCTCCTCACCCTTGGCTTCATAGTAGACTTGAACAGTATCCTTATCACCTGTCACACTATCAGTAACACTCTGACGCATTCCATTTCCTAGCCCCATGATAAGTACTACCGCAGCAACACCAATAATGATTCCCAACATGGTCAGGAAGGACCTCATCTTGTGTGAACGGATAGAACTAAGAGCAAATTTCCAATTTTCCATTCTTACCTCCTAGTCAATCCGAACGCTATCAGTCGTGTCCTGAGTGATTTCACCATCACGAATGACAATCTTACGTCGGGCATAGTCCGCAATCTCTGGCTCATGAGTAACCATGATGATAGTCTTTCCTTCACGGTTCAGCTGGGTTAAGAACTCCATAATCTGCATCCCTGTCTTGGTATCAAGGGCACCCGTAGGCTCATCCGCCAAAATGATTGCCGGATCGTTAGACAGTGCACGCGCAATAGCAACCCTCTGCTTCTGTCCACCAGACAGCTCCGATGGTAGGTGATGGCTACGGTCTGACAAGCCAACTTTTTCCAAGAATTGTTGTGCCCTTTGCTTACGTTCACGTGGAGATTTCCCTGCATAAATCAAAGGAAGCTCTACGTTCTTTTGGGCGCTTAACTTTGGCAAGAGAAAAAACTGTTGAAAGATAAAGCCAATCTGGTCATTTCTTACCTTGGCCAGGCGATTTTCAGAGAGATCAGCCACATCCTCGCCTTCGAGTTGATAGGAACCTGTAGTCGGTTGATCAAGGAGTCCGATAATATTCATAAGGGTTGATTTCCCTGATCCAGAAGGGCCCATGATTGCCACGAAGTCCCCTTCTTCTACCGATAAGTCAATCCCCTTAAGGACCTGCAAGGACTCTTGACCATTTTTGAAAGACTTGGTGATACTCTTTAAAACCATAAGTGCTGGCTTAGTCACTAGACCTCACCTCTTCTCCACTAGTGTCTTTTGATTGTTTGCTATCAGCATCCGTCACATCTTTTAGGGTTTCGCCATCCTTAAAGGATTTATCTGCCTTGGTGATAACTTTTTGACCTTCTTTAAGTCCTGAAGCAATTTCCTGTTGCTTGGCATCCGCATTGCCAAGTTTGACCTTGACTTGCTTGATTTTCTGAGTTTCATCATCGTAAACCCAGACATAGTTGTCAGAGCCTTTCTTGGTCACAGCAGTTACAGGAACCAACAAGGCATCATCATCTTTGGTCACTTCAAGAGATACATTAAAACCTTGTTTCAGTTTTCCGATAGGACTAGTCAATTGAACCTTGTATTCATACTGAGAACCTGATTGACCTGAGTTGCCAGATGTCCCCGTTGACTGGTTAGCATTTTGCTTAGGATAATTGGAAACATAGCTGACCTTCCCTGTCCAAGTTTGATCAGGGTATACTTTGGAAGTAATCTTGACCTTTTGCCCCACTGAAATATTTGGAATGTCATATTCTGTTAAGGTCCCTTGAATCTCAAATTGGCCTTCACTTGTCACATGAACTAGGGTTTGGCTCTCTTTTGAAGCAGGGTCCACAGAGTCCGCGACTTCTACGACTGTCCCATTAGCATCTGAAACAATGACTGTTTGGTTGAGAACATCTTGTGCCTTTTCTAGCTCTGATGCTGCATTGGCAATGGCATCATTATAATCTTGCAAGGTTTGGTAATTACTTGCCTCGGTTTGCTGACGCTGTTGAGGACTAACGGTAGTTGTCGAATCATCCTCATCCGAATCACTACTTGTTTGTGCTGAAGCCGCAGGAGCCGTCCCATACTGTTGGAAATAATTACGGTCACGAACTGCCTTATTGTAGGCACGACTAGCCGTATCATAAGCCGCTTGGGCTGAGGTGCTGTCGTATTGGACCAGTTGCTGACCGACGCTAACTTCCTCACCCACAGAGACTGTCACAGTGGCATTGCGTCCAATGGTATTGTCAAAATAAACATACTGTTCCGACTGAGCCTTCACCATACCAGTCAGAAGGGTCGACGAGGCCAGCTGCCCCTTAGTTACCTTACTTGCTGTAGGGGACTCAGAAGCCTTATCATTCTTGCCACCACCTGAAAAAAGGTTAAAGCCTAGGACCAAAAGGACAAGGAAGCCAATTCCTCCAATGATCCAAACTCTTTTTTTATTTTTAAATAACTTTGGACTGATTTTCTTTCGCATATGTCTCTCTTTTCTTTTTGTATCACATGGATGAAACAATTGTAATACTTTTAACTTTCAGTGTCAATGGCCTTCGCTTACATCCATGACACCATAATGCAGCTTTTGATTGGGCCGAACCTGGCGTTCAAAACCAAGTTCTTCAAAAACAGTATCTCGAAAATGTGCCTTGATGATAATTTTTTCCCGCGCAACACGTTTAGTTTCTTTTAGCCATTCTTCTGTCAGACGGCTACCATTGGCCAGAGGCTTGATAGCCTCTAGATTTTCCGATTCCTTGATGATCTCTGAAAACATCGGATCGGCATAGATGATATCAAAGGAATTGTCAGCTTGAACCTTCAAAAAAGACAAGCTATCGCTCTTAATAGCTTTAATAGAACGCATGGCCTTTTCAAGCTGCTTATCATCCGTCTGATAAGAGGCAAGACCACGAGAAACCACCTGAAAAATCACATCTTGACTCTCAAGGGCAGTCACCTGATTTCCCGCTGCTGCCATCACTAGGCTATCAGAAGCCAGACCCATAGTCGTGTCAAGAATAGCCTTGGGAGACTTACCTAAAAGACTGACTAAAGCGTCATGGGGGGCCTTAATCCTGAGAGCAGCCGTATCTGGATGGAAGGTCAATTCACTAGTATCCGCATTAACAAAAGACAATCTGTCTTTATATAGGAGATAGAAAGGTCCAAAGCGCTCTAAACATTTTGCCAAGGACAACTTGCGCCGAGGCTGGTAGTCAGCTCCTAGCTCGAGAGCTAGTTCTTGGGCACGCGCAATCAAGGCCTCATTTTCACGTAAAGATGTGGTAATAATCATGTTTCTAGTATAGCAGAATCTTCGGAAACAAAACCATCGTCTTAGCTTTCATTTTAATTTGTTAGCTTACATTTGTGTAAGAAAAAAGTCCCAGCAAGGCTGAGACTCTGTTTTAAAATTAGATAGCTTCTGTTGTAAAGCTACGGCTTTCAAGCACACGCACCATGGCATCTGCTGTATCAAGCGCTGTGAAGAGTGGGATTCCTGCTTCGATAGCAGAGCTACGGATTGCTGCTCCATCTTCGTCATAAGTACGTTTGTTACCAACCGTATTGATAATAGCTTGCGCTTTACCTGTACGAACAAGGGCTGGAATGTCGTTGTCGTCATTTTCACCTAATTTGTTAACAAGCGTTGCGTGAACTCCATGTTCATTCAAGAACTTAGCTGTTCCTTCAGTGGCGTAGATACCGTAACCGATAGCATCGAAACGACGAGCCAAATCAAGGGCTTCTTCTTTCGTATCATCATGAATAGTAAAGATGACATTACCAAAGGTTGGCAAATGGAGATAAGAAGCTTCAAAGGCTTTATAGAGGGCTTTTTCAAGAGTCGCATCTGTACCCATAACTTCACCAGTTGATTTCATTTCAGGTCCAAGGAGACTATCTACCTTAGCCAATTTTGTGAATGAGAAGACTGGTGCTTTAACATGGACATGCTTGCTTTCTGGGTAAAGACCATCTTTGTAACCTTGTTCAGCCAATGATTTACCAAGAATCAAGTTAGTAGCAACTTGTGCCATTGGGATATCAGTCACTTTAGACAAGAATGGTACCGTACGGCTGGCACGTGGGTTAACCTCGATAACATAGACAGTTTCGTCCTTAATAACGAACTGAATGTTCATCATACCAATACAGTTAAGACCGATAGCCAAGCGTTTAGTGTAATCAGCGATAGTCTCTTGGATTTTCTTAGAGAGAGTTTGTGGAGGGTAAACTGCCATTGAGTCCCCTGAGTGAACCCCTGCACGTTCGATGTGTTCCATAATACCTGGAATCAAGACATCCTTACCATCAGAGATGGCATCCACTTCACACTCACGTCCAATGATATAGCTATCAACAAGGACTGGGTGGTCTGGACTTGCCTTAACGGCTGTACGCATGTAAGAACGAAGGTCATCTTCATTTTCAACGATTTCCATGGCACGTCCACCCAAAACGTATGATGGACGAACAAGAACTGGGAAGCCAATCTTACGAGCTGCTTCAACCGCTTCTTCTTCATTTGTCGCTGTTTGTCCTGGTGGTTGTGGGATATCGAGGTCTTTAAGGGCTTGTTCAAAAAGGTCACGGTCTTCGGCACGGTCAAGGTCAGCAACCTGTGTACCCAAGATTTTCACTCCAGCTTTAGACAATGGCTCTGCCAAGTTGATGGCTGTTTGACCACCAAACTGAACCACGACACCCTTAGGTTGTTCCAATTCGATAACGTTCATCACGTCTTCGAAGGTCAATGGTTCGAAGTAAAGTTTATCTGAAACTGAGAAGTCTGTTGAAACCGTCTCAGGGTTAGAGTTCATGATGATGGCTTCGTAACCTGCAGCCTGGATAGCTTTCACAGAGTGAACTGTCGCATAGTCGAATTCAACCCCTTGTCCGATACGGATAGGTCCTGAACCAAGAACGATGACAGATTCTTTATCAGATTTGATTGATTCATTTTCCCACTCGTAAGTTGAGTAGAAATACGGTGTTGATGACTCGAACTCAGCCGCACAGGTATCAACCATCTTGTAAACAGGAACAATGTTATTTTCCAAACGTGTCGCACGAACTTGGTCAGCTGTTTGATTCCAAAGATCAGCAATCTTACGATCAGAGAAACCGTTACGTTTAGCTTCTTTCAAAACTTCAACATCGCCTACGTGAGTAGCCAATTCTTGTTCCAATTCGAAGATATGGAGCAATTTGTCGAGGAAGAAGATATCAATCTTAGTCAACTCTGACAATTCTTCAATAGTATAACCACGACGGATGGCTTCAGAAAGGTAGAAGAGACGGTCGTCTTGAGCTTTGACAATCTTTTCAACCAAGGCGTCGTCTGTGACGTCCGCAAGCTCAGGCATTTCATTGTGGTAAACACCGATTTCAAGTGAACGGCAGGCTTTAAGAAGTGACTCTTCGATGTTACGACCGATAGCCATAACTTCACCAGTTGCTTTCATTTGAGTACCAAGACGACGTTCCCCGTGTTCAAATTTATCAAATGGGAAACGCGGAATCTTAGCAACCACATAGTCAAGAGCAGGCTCAAACATAGCATAAGTTGTACCAGTGACTGGGTTAATCATTTCATCAAGTGTCAAACCAACAGCAATCTTGGCTGCCAATTTGGCGATTGGGTAACCAGTTGCTTTTGAGGCAAGGGCTGATGAACGAGACACACGTGGGTTTACTTCGATAACATAGTACTTGAAACTATTAGGGTCAAGAGCCAACTGTACGTTACAACCACCCTCAATTTTAAGGGCACGAATAATCTTCAAGCTGGCATCACGAAGCATTTGGTTTTCAATATCTGACAAGGTTTGCGTTGGGGCAAATACGATTGAGTCCCCTGTGTGGATACCAACTGGGTCAAAGTTTTCCATGTTACATACCACAAGAGCATTGTCTGCGGCATCACGCATAACTTCGTATTCGATTTCCTTGAAACCAGCGATAGAACGTTCAATCAAACATTGTGTTACTGGTGACAATTTCAAGCCATTTTCAGCGATTTCACGAAGTTCTTCTTCGTTGGCACACATACCACCACCAGTACCACCAAGGGTAAAGGCTGGACGAACGATAACTGGGTAGCCAATCTCTGTCGCAAAGGCAACTGCTTCTTCAACCGTATTGACGATTTCAGATTCTGGAATAGGTTGTTCCAAATCTTCCATCAATTGTTTGAAGAGGTCACGGTCTTCGGCTTGGTCAATGGCAGACAATTTTGTTCCCAAAAGCTCTACTCCAAGCTCTTCAAGAATGCCAGCTTTTGACAATTCCATTGCCATGTTCAAACCAGTTTGTCCACCAAGTGTTGGCAAGAGAGCATCAGGACGCTCTTTACGAAGAATACGTGTGACAAATTCAAGCGTAATTGGTTCAATGTAAACCTTGTCTGCGATTTCTTTATCAGTCATGATTGTCGCAGGGTTAGAGTTGACAAGGACAACACTGTAACCTTCTTCTTTCAAGGCCAAGCACGCTTGCGTACCAGCATAGTCGAACTCAGCAGCCTGACCAATGATGATAGGACCAGACCCGATAACCATAATTTTTTTAATATCAGAACGTTTAGGCATAATTTATGATACAAAGCCCGTTAAGGACCCAGTGAAAATAGGAAACGTGACGACGACGCTCAAGCGTCTAGTCACCGTTTATCTTTTTCACACAGTCCTTAGGGCGTGTTCACTTCCGTGAACCTGTATCTTCTCCTTTCTATTTGACAACTCTCTGGTTGTCATTAAATAAGGTAGTAGACTGGGGCGAACAAGAGTCACACCCCACTATAGTCACTAGACAGTTGCAATTAACGACGTGCTTTTTCAGCTTGGAAAGCATCAATCAATTCCAAGAACTCATCGAAGAGATAGCTCGCATCGTGTGGACCAGGTGCTGCATCTGGGTGGAATTGCACTGAGAATGCAGGGAAGTCACGGTGACGAACACCTTCAACTGACTTATCGTTAATTTCTTCGTGTGTTACCATGAGGCAATCTGGAAGTGTCTCACGGTCAATGGCATAACCATGGTTTTGGCTGGTGAAATCAACACGACCAGTCGCAATTTCACGAACCGCATGGTTAAATCCACGGTGACCAAACTTCATCTTGTAGGCCTTGGCACCATTCGCCAAACTAAACAACTGGTGACCCATACAAATGCCAAAAATTGGAATTTTGCCTTGAATGCCACGAATCATATCAAGTGCATACGGTACATCTTCAGGGTTACCTGGACCGTTTGACAACATCACACCATCTGGATTAAGATGGAGAATTTCTTCAGCAGTGATATCATGTGGCACAACAGTCACGTTACAGTCACGTTTTGAAAACTCACGCAAGATAGAGTGCTTGAGACCAAAGTCAACCAAAACGATATTTTTACCAACACCTGGTGCTGGGTAGGCTGTCTTAGTTGATACCTGCTCAATATTGTTGGTTGGCAAAACAGTCGCACGCAATTGATCTTGCAAGTGCTCGATACTGTCACCAGGATTAGCCAAAGTCGCTTTCATGGTACCGTGTTGACGGATAATCTTAGTCAAGGCACGTGTATCAATACCAGAGATACCAGGGATGTTTTTTGCTTTCAAAAACTCATCCAAGGTCATTTGGTTACGCCAGTTGCTGGCACGACGGCTAGCCTCTGACACAACAACACCCTTGGTCGTTGGCTTAATTGACTCATAGTCGTCACGGTTAACGCCGTAGTTACCAACAAGTGGATAAGTAAAAGTCAAAATTTGACCATTGTAAGACTGGTCTGTGATAGATTCTTGATAACCTGTCATACCAGTATTAAAGACGATTTCACCCGTCACATCCACATCAGCACCGAAGGCCTGACCTTCAAAAATAGTGCCGTCTTCCAAAATAAGTAAACGTTTTGCCATTATAGTAAATTGTTCCTTTCACTAAGATACAAAGGGCGTTAAACATCTGAATGAAAATCAAATCTAACAAAGAAGCTCTAGCCTCTAGGAAGATTTGTCTCTTTTCAAAGATTTAGCCCATGTTCTTTTTCGTCTGATTCTCTCAGGAATCGGTTAACGTAGTTTACGCTTTGCCATTTAAAATAGCTTCAATAATTGCCATACGGACAAAGACCCCGTTTTGCATCTGAGCAACGATACGAGCCTTAGGCGCCTCAACCAGGCTATCAGCAATCTCCACATCACGATTAACCGGAGCAGGATGCATGATAATCGCCTGATCAGCTAACTTGGCATAACGTTCTTCAGTCAAACCATAGAGAGCATGGTAGTCTTCTTTTGAAAATCCTTTATCGTCACCATGACGTTCGTGCTGAACACGAAGCAACATGAGCACATCCAAGTCCTCAATGACGTCGTCAATAGCTACATGCTGACCATAGACATCGAACTCATTCGAGTACCACTCTGCAGGACCAGCAAAATAAAGCTGAGCACCCAAACGCTTGAGAATCTGCATATTGGACTTAGCGACACGCGAATGCGTAATGTCACCTGCAATACAAATCTTAAGATTTTCAAAGGTTCCGAACTCTTCGTAAATGGTCATCAAGTCAAGCAAACACTGACTTGGGTGTTGCCCTGAACCATCACCACCATTGACAATAGAGGTCTGGATGGTCCTACTATCAATCAACTGCTTGTAGTAATCGACTTCCGAGTGGCGAACCACACAGATGTCTACGCCCAAGGCAGACATGGTCAAAATCGTGTCATAGAGGGTCTCACCCTTATTTACCGAGCTAGTTCCAGCATCGAACTCAATCACATCCAAGCCTAGTTTTTTCTCGGCCACCTCGAAGGACTTGTGTGTTCGTGTTGAATTTTCAAAAAAGAGATTGGCAGCGAAATACTGTCGATCCAGCTGAAAATCAGCTCTGCCATTTTTAAAATCTCCACCTCGACGAATCAGGCCCAAGACCTCTTCATTCGTGAGGGTTTCCATGGTCACCAAATGTTTCAGTGACACTTTTCCATCTGCAATCGCCATAGTTTTTCCTTTTAAATTGATTGACTAATCTTTGCTACCTTTTTTAGGATCTGGCAAAATTTGGTAGAGCAAGATACCAAGAATAGTTGAACTTGCCACACCCGTGATTTGAAGACCACCAAGGTCAATCATCAAACCACCAATACCAGAAACCAAGATAACACTAGCAATCAAGAGATTCTTTTTATTATCAAAATCAATCTTATGTTCAACTAAAATTTTCAAACCGCTAGCAGCGATAACCCCAAAGAGGGCAATAGATAATCCCCCTAATACAGGAGTTGGAATAGAATGCAAGAGTGCTGACAGCTTACCAATAAAGCTCATCAAGACCGCAATCACTGCTGCGCCCGCAATAACGTAAACTGAGTAGACCTTACTGAGGGCCATAACCCCAATATTTTCACCATAAGAAGTTACCGGAGGAGCTCCAAAGAATCCAGCGATAATCTGTGCCAAACCATCACCAGTAAGGGTACGGTCAAGACCTGGATCTTTAAAGTAATCACGCTCAGTCAAACTGTTTAGAACCATGACGTGACCAAAGTGTTCAGTCATCGTCACAAAGGCAATCGGAGCCATGGTCAAAATCGCACTTGGATAGAGCTTGAAGCTATAATCCACAAATGGAATGTCAAAGTTTGGAACCTGAATCCAATGTGCCGCTGCTACCTCTGAGAAATTGATAAAGCTATGTCCTGTCAGTAAACCAAGAACCGCTGAGAAAATATAGCCCACAATTAAACCAAGTAAAATTGGGATAACACCGATAATCTTCTTGCCATACATGTTAAAGAGGATAACCGCAAAGAGGGTCACCATAGAAATCAAGAGAGCATAGATACTATAGCTTTTATTTAAAGTTGTCGCATCATTGACTGCATTAGCCGCAAGGTTCAAACCAATCACCATGATAATAGGGCCAACCACAATTGGTGGAAGGACCTTATCAATCCAGTCTTTACCCGCATACTTAACAATCAGAGCCACAAGCAAGTAAACCAAACCACCTGCCATGGCACCTTGAGCCACGGCCGCAATGCCATCAGTCTTCATAAGTGTCTGCATAGCCGCAATATAGGCAAAACTAGACCCCATGTAAGCTGGAATTTTGTACTTGGTCACCGTCAAGTGAGCCAAAGTTCCCAAACCAGATGAGAAAAGAGCAATAGCGGGATCAATCCCAACCAAAATCGGCACAAGCACCGTCGCACCAAACATGGCAAACAAGTGCTGGAATGACAAACCAACCAATAAACCAGGTTTTGGCATATCATTCACATCATATTTTACGTTATTCACGATATCAAAGGACTCCTTAAAATAAGATACTAAGGGCGTATAAAGAGCAAAGTAAAATTAGGAAATCTGACGCCGAAGCTTTAGCTTCTAGGAAGATTTATCTATTTTACACAGCTCTTAGCCCGTGTTCAGTTAAATAAGATACAAAGGGACGTTTTGGCTAAGCCAAACATTTCTGTAGAAAAATAGGAAGTCGACAAGGCACTCCAAAGAGTGCTAGGAGACTTATCTTTTTCCTAAGAAATGAGTCCCGTGTTCAATTAATAAGATACAAAGCCCGTCTATAGCCTAAAGCAAAAATAGTAAATACGATGACGGAGCACCAGCTCCTAAGAGTATTTATCTTTTTTTGCACAAGGCTTAGGGCGTGTTCAATTAACAAGATACAAAGGGCGTATAAAGAGCAAAGTAAAATTAGGAAATCTGACGCCGAAGCTTTAGCTTCTAGGAAGATTTATCTATTTTACACAGCTCTTAGCCCGTGTTCAATTAACAAGATACAAAGGACGTTTCACCCTATCTGTCAGCCAACTTAGCTTGGATCAATAATGTTGACACTATCTTTGCCATCAACTTCTGTCACCAAAACTTCGATTTCTTCTGACTCACTTGTTGGGATATTTTTACCAACATAGTCCGCACGGATTGGCAATTCACGGTGACCACGGTCAACCAAGACAGCCAAACCAACACGCGCTGGACGTCCATGGCTAACGATATTGTCAATAGCTGCACGAATCGTACGACCTGTGTAAAGCACATCATCCACAAGGATAACATCTGTTCCATCAATTTCAATAGGGAAAACAGATGTGTCTTGTTCAGCCTTAACATCATCACGGAAAGCCTTAGTATCAAGCTCAATCAATGGCACATCAAGGTTTTCCAACTGTTTCAAGCGCTCTTGAATACGCTGAGCAATATAAACACCACGTGTCTTAATACCAGCCAAGACAATCTTGTCGAGATTTTTGTTACGCTCAATAATCTCATAAGTGATACGTGTAATGGCACGTTTCATGGTTACGTCATCGACGATCTCTTTTTTCTTCATAAAAAGAACCTTTCTAAATACAAAAAAATCCCCTCGAAAACAAGGAGATACACAAAAATATGAGTACAGTTCACCCGTACACTTCTCATGGCTCCTTGCCTGCCTCTCTGGACAGTGATTAAAGGACTTATTTAATTAGGTAAATTATAGCAAATTTCAGACTCTTTTACAAGAAAAAAACGGACGCCTCTCCCAAGAAAGACTATCCGCTTAATAACTGTTAAGCTTCTCTCAACTTCTCCAAGGTTTCCTTGAAAATAGCAGGTTCTTTCGCTGTAAATTCGACCAATTCTCCAGTCGTAGGATGCGTGAAACCAAGGGTCTTGGCATGTAGAAATTGGCCATGGCCCTTGAGGGTCTTGCGTGGCCCATAAAGAGGATCTCCCGCCACCGGGTGACCGATATAAGCCATGTGCACACGAATCTGGTGCGTGCGACCTGTTTCCAGTTGCAGCTCTACCAACGTATAGTTGCCAAAACGTTCAAGAACGGTAAATCGTGTAACTGCAGGTTTTCCTTTAGCTGTAACCGCCTGCTTCTTGCGGTCCTTGTCTGAGCGCCCAATCGGAGCCTCAATCACACCTCGATCGTTAGGCAGATTGCCATGCACGATAGCCACATACTTACGAAGGGACTTCTTATCCTTAAGCTCCGCCGCCAAAGCATTGTGAGCCTTATCATTCTTAGCAATCATAAGGAGACCTGACGTGTCCTTGTCGATACGGTGGACAATTCCTGGACGAACCACACCATTGATAGACGAAAGGTCCTTGACATGATACATCAGGGCATTGACCAAGGTACCAGACGTGTGACCAGCTGAGGGATGGACCACCATACCTTGAGGTTTGTTGACCACTGCCACATCCGCATCTTCGTAGATAATATCCAAAGGAATATCCTCGGCCTTGTACTCCAAGACCTCTTCTTCTGGCAATTCATAGGTGATGACATCACCCTCTTTAACCGCATACTTGGCCTTTGCTAACTTACCATTAACCAAGACTGTCCCAGCCTTGATTGCTTCATTGGCCTGACTACGTGACAATTCTGTCAAATCTGCCAAAGCCTTGTCCAGACGGTTTCCCGCCTCTTTAATGATGACTTCCATTTTCCTCTTTCCATAAGATTAAAATCAAGAGCAACACGCCCACCGTTAGATAGGAGTCTGCCACGTTAAATATCGCAAAATCAATAAAATCAAGCTGAACCATATCAACCACGTAACCCAAGTGCAGACGGTCAATAAAGTTACCAATACCACCTGAGATAATCAAAACCAAAGATAGCACCAGCCAAAGACTCTTCTGATAATTCTTAACCAGATAAACCAGAGCCGCACCAATCACTAGAACCGTCAAAATCACAAAGAAATATTTCTGATCCTGTAAAATCGAAAAGGCAGCACCACGGTTCTGTAGATAGGTCAAGCTGAAAAGTCCAGGAATAGCCTTGATAACTTGGTTAAGGGCAATATTTGCCACAACCCAATGCTTGACCCACTGATCCAAACCAATCAGAGCTAGAATAGCCAAAGGAATCGCAACCTTACGCATAAATCCTCCTATGGTTTGTATGTATCAAAGTAGTCAAACATAACATTGACAAACTTGAGAGCACAAGACGACAAGTTAATACCCTTACGACGGACATAAACCATCTTGTTATCCAAATTATCCTCAAGCGGAATCACCGTAATCCCATTCACACTTTGTGCATCCAAGAAGCCAGACCCCGTCGCATAAGCATCCGTCCGTTCCAAGATACCGTTCAAAGTCGCACGGTCTGTCACGTTAAACATAAGAGACGAATCTGACGTATCCACAAAGTTCTCAGAATAGTAAAGGTACTCGTCCTTCTCCTGAGTGAAACGCACCGTAGGCAAGGCTGCCAAGTCCTCCATGACCAGACTTTCTTTTTTAGCCAGAGGATGCCCCTTACGGAGATAAATGTGAGTCTTAAACGGAATCAAATCAATAGCCTCAAGCCCAAGCTTGTCCATATTTTGCTGGATTCCCTTGCTATTTTGACGATTCAAATAGATAATCCCAATCTCACTGTGCCCCTTGGCTACCTCATCCAAAATCTGAATGGTCGTAGACTCAAAGATACGGAAATCCTTGTAATCAGGGTAACGCTCTGAAAAAGTCGTAATCAAAGGTGGCAAAAAGTCATAGTGCTGGCTGGCAATCGAATACTGGTTACCCTTTTCAGAAGCATTGAGATAGCGATTTTCAAAACTATCAAAACTGCGTACCACCTCAAGCGCACGCTCATAAAAGGTCATACCCTGACTGGTCAAGACAGCCCCCGTCGTTGTACGGGTGAAAATTTGAAAATTCAGCTCCTGCTCCAAATCCTTGATAGCCACTGATAGGCTAGGCTGGCTCACAAAGAGCTTGCTGGCTGCCTCACGGAAGGTTCCGCTGTTGGCAATGGCTACGACATAACGTAGTTGTTGTATGTTCATCTGTGACACTTCTTTCTTGAAAAATCAATCAATTTTATTATACCAGATTTTATCCTCTTTTGTTGATACTAAAAAGCCCAGGCAACCCTGAGCTTGAATGACTAACAAAGTAGTCCTATTCGTCTGATTTATCTGTCAAGAAGTACTCGTTTTCACGTTTGTCATAGTCGAAGGTCAAACGAACAGTATCTACCTTACCATTTTCTGGATTATAATCACGGTAGCTAAGACTCACTGACTGAGTGAGATCGCCCTGTTCAGTTTGTGTCATTTCATGATAAGTGAAGCTAGCCTCTGGGTGTTTTTCAACCACTTCAGAAAGTCGTGTCCCCTTAAGCAAATCAGCTTGTGTACCTACAGACAACTTTTCATAGTCATCTTTTGTCCAGTTGCTATGATAGTCATCGACTTCTTTGACCTTATCATAGTCGAAGGTTGCTGAGGCAGATTTCAAAACATAGACACCGTCTTTTATCTCAAAAGTCAAACGAACATAGTTGTTTCCATCTGTATTTTCTTTTCTATAGGTAAGATCTAGTAAATCTGGTTTATCTTCCTCGTAAGCATCACTATACTCGGCATCAGTCGCCTTACCGTGAGTAGCCAAGACCTCGTCCAATGTCAAAGTACCAACCTTCAACTCCTTAAACTGATCCTCAGTCCAGTCAAACTTATAATTCTCATCGATGTACAGATAAGCTCTATCGTGACCGTCACTTTGGAACTGTTCAGCATGGTTCATGACATATTTCACCGCTTGATAACCTGCTCCAGCAAGCGAAGTCATGAAGAAGATAATTGACATGACTAGGGCAATAATAGATAGTGCCTTGCGTGTCGATTTCAGACTCAAAACCAAAGTCACAATCGCCAAAATGATAAGAAAGAAAGCAAGGAAGGTAAAGACAAAACCGATAGGAAGTGTCCAAGACAAAATGACAAATAGAATCCCCAAAACTAGAATAATGATTGGCAAAGCAATATTAACAAAAGCATTGTTCTTGGTTACTTTTGGCTTGTAATAAGGGTTTTCCAAAGGTATCTGACTTGTCTTTGGAGTTTCTTTTTCTTGCTCTTTCTCCAGATTCAACTCAGGCATTTGCTTAGGAGCTTCCTCCTCTAATGCCACCTGAGCCTCGTCTGGTTGCGTATCTACTACTGAGTCAGCTGTCACCTCTTCAGTAGTTTCAGAGCTATCCACCTGCTGAGCCTCAACCTGCTCAGACACTTGGGCACTTGGTCCCTCCGAAGCAATGACAAAGCCCTCTTTCTTAGCTTCCATAAACTCCTCAGGACTTGGTTTACGACCATTGACGTCCTCAAAGTGACGCACCCATTCTTCTCTAGTTGCCATAGCTGACTCCTTTATCTCTTTTTCTTTATTTTATCATACTTTAATCTAGTCTTATGAAAATAAGGTCGGATATAATAGAGAATTTTTTGAGACTGCCTGATGTGCTTTAGTGTCAAGTCATCTCATCAAAATGGATGGAAGAAGAAAAGAAACTACCCCAAAAAGTTTGATTTTCTCTGTCACACTTTTTGGGGCAGTTCACTTCTAGTGAATTATAGTATTTTCACTGTCCACTGTAAGTGGGAGTATATCACCTTCACCGTCTCAGAGGATAGGAATTAAAAGAAGATTTCAATAGAAAAAGGACTCTGCATTGAAAAAGAATCCTTAATTTCTTATAATCCCATCAAATAATTTCTTCAAATTCCCAAAACTCACCACTGGAAAGACGAGTCCTGAGTAGAATAAGAGCACGGTGTTTAGAAAATCTACCAAGACTGAAATTCGTTGGAAGCGGATAGTCAGTCGAATCATGACAAGATAATAGCCGAGGAAAATCAGGAAACCAATCAGTACCACGAACAGTCCTTGAAAACTGATGACCTTCAAAGAAAAGTGAGTTGGTAAACCCTGATGAATCAAAAGCAGAGCAATCCAGAAGATCAAAGACAACCAAACAAAGTAAACCACTGCTCGTTGCAGGTAAATTCTATACACTGATTGCAAAGCATACTGGGTGCCAAAAGATTGCCCAGACCGAATCTCGTACTCCAACTCTTCATTTCCCAAGGAAACCACATGGGTCAAGATGAAATAATAATAGAAATAGGACAACTGAAAGTCAGAATTGCCCCTCAAAAGGCTATAAAAACCAAGAATGAAAATGACGTGGTAGAGGGTGTCAAACAGGGTATCCGCCCAGCGTCTCCTGCGAAAGAGATAAAATCGCTTCACTTCATTATACATGGAACAAACTTCCCTTCTTTTTGGCATAGGTCAAACAAGTTTGAAAGCACAAGTAACCCAAGAGCCAGTAAATCAAACCGTATCCCAGTAATAATAAAAGAACGAACCAACTTGGCTGGCGGATAAAACTCACCAAGAGATGGAAAGGCAAGAAACGAGTTAAAGTAGCAATCAAATGACTCGATTGTTCCTGAAAACCAACCCAAAAGAGAATCCCGTAAGCAAGGAGGCTAGTAATACTGGAAATTTTTGTAAAGACAAAGGAAAAACTGGCAAAGAGAAAGCCTAGACCATAAAGGGACGCAATAACCACAAAGGACAGAAGAAAGGTAACAAATGTATCGACCCAGTCAGTAGGAAAGGCAATCTGCTGAACCAAGGCAACCAAGCAAAACAAAGGAATGGCCTTGACCAAGTCCAACAAAATCTGTACGATAATTTTGATAAAAAGCATGCCAAAGATGCTCCTCCGACTCTGAATCACGTTGATAATGGTGCGGTCTGCAATCTCATCTTCGATAAAATAGGTCGGATGAGTGATACTGTGGCTAGAAAAATACCAAGTAAAAAGCAAGATAAACAGCTCAAAAGTATCTTGCTGACTGTCAAAATAGTTCAGAAAACCCGTAACCAGAAAGAAAATTCCCAGATTGGCAAAGAGAAGATTGACTTTGAACTGTTTGTATTCACTGAGTTGGCGACTAAACTCTCGCCCAATCGCTGCTAGCATCATTTGAGCACCTCATACAGCAAATCTTCCAAAGAGGCAGGTTCTCGGGCGAACTGCAAGACTTCCGTTTCTTCTTGCAATAGCCGATTAAGGTCTGAATTTCTGGTCTCTACCGAAATCCCACCATCAAGCACCTTGTAGTCCAGCTCAGGGAATCTTTGTTTCAGTACACTTTCTGCACTCTTATCTAACAGCAAGTGATAGACTTCATGCTGGTGGACATTACCAAAAATCTCCTCAAAGGTTCCTTCACGATAAAGCCGCCCCTCCTGAATTACCACCACCCGAGTACTGACCTTCTCGATAAAACTAGCATCATGACTGGTGATAAAAATACTGGCTTGATGGTGACGAGCATAATCCTGTAAAAGAGTCATCAGCTGTTTTTTTGCCAGCAAATCTAGCCCATTAGTCGGCTCATCCAAACAGAGTACTTTCGGTTTCTGTACTAAAGCTAAGATTAAGGTCAATTTCTGACGGTTGCCCTGGGACAGTTCTGAAACCAGCGTGTCCTTATAAGGGGTAAAAGCCAGCTGGTCACACAAGACATCCACCTCTGCCTTGATATGAGACAAGGCAATCCCATTCAATCCTAGAAAATATTGAAGATTTTCCATAGCTGTCAAATAACTGTACAACCCCTGTCCGCTCTCCAAGACAAACTTGACCAGCGAGTGGATTTTCTTGGAGCGATTAGAAACGCCATGAACACGAACCTCGCCCTTATCCTGCAAAAAAATCCCTGCCAAGAGCTTGATAAAAGTCGACTTCCCGGCACCATTGCCACCAACGATGGAGAAGATTTCACCTGAATCCGCTTGAAAATCAGGAATGTCTAACACCAACTTCTTGTGAAAACTCTTTTGAACTTGTGAAAATGTTATGTTAGTCATTTAAGATTATCCCTTGATTTGGAAGATTCCCTTTAATTTGTTCAATTATTTTTTCAATATCTATAATTTCAGTATTATTAGGAAAATTATATTGCTTTGGAATATAGAGATTGTAGATATACTCATTTTTCCCCTCTTCATTAACACTCTGAGCAATCTCACGAATTTTTTCATTAATTTGTTTTTCCATTTTATCCTCCAATACGGTTTAAAATTGTTTTAACTTCAAGCATTTTGCCATCAATTTCATACATTACTTTAACCACAACTTAACCCTGCATCCTCATATACTCCTTCGATTTCTCGCCATACCAATCCTTAGCTGAGTAGTCAAACTGCTCTCTATATTGCTCAGAGTATTTGAAGAGGTAATAACCTCGTAGCAAATCAATGGAAAAGACATAAGTCGCAAAGACAAATATGGCAGGCATAATAGGCATCAACACCGCATCAATGCTCTCTCTAGTGTCACTTCCAGTGGAGCGGTCAAACAGCACAAGGGCACCTGTAATCCCTGTCCCACCTAAAAATACCAAGCCATCTGAAACCTTTTCAGTCACAAGTGCTGCCATGGGGCTAAACTCTGTCTGATTTTGAAGAGCTTCTTTCAGTTTACGGGGAACCGTTCGAATCAAGTAATAAATGGAAAGAAGAAACATAGCACCCGATAGTATGCTGACAATATTTCGTCGTGTCATCATCATTATACCAGCACATACTGTAAAGATAGCGAGTAAGACCACCATGTAAAAGTAGGTGCAAAATTTTAATTTCATCGGGCTTCTTCTGTGCTTTATTGAAAAGAGCAGATAGACCAGATACATGACTAAATACAAGAGAATCATAGGCCACTGAATCCAAGAAAATGTTGGATTTTGATCAAGCGTCAATCCTTTTATAAACATGGGTGTGATAATAGAGAAGAAATAAATAATAATTGAAGTGATAAACAAGCCATAAATCGTTTCCAGCTCCCTTTTTGATTGAGCTTTTCAACGATATCCTTAGTGACAAGAGACTGACTTTGTTCGAATGTATAATTTAAGAATTTCAATAACATTCTCCTTTTATCAAGAAAAAACAGGAAGGCATCCCCTCCTGTTTCCTTATTTAGTCATCTCCCAAACCTGATTTATAAGTAAGGTAGAACGTATCGTCACCTTCTTTAGTATCAAAATACAAGTAAACACTCTTTAGTTTACCTTCTTCTGCATCAAAGTCACTATAAGAGAGATTTATTTCTTTCTTGAACTCACCTTCACGAGATGTTGAGATTGTGTATTCTGCCCTTGAAGCTTTAGGGTGATCTTTAATAACATCCTCTAGTTTCGTACCATTAGATGGGTCACTATAGTCTCCTTCTTTAAGTCCATCATACTGTTCTTTCGTCCAGTCAGCTTTGTAAGACTTATCAACTTCTACCTTATCTTGAGGGAATCTACCTGAAGCATATGACAAGAGGAAAGTACCATCATATTGTTTCTTAAAGCTTAGGTAGACACTTTCGCCATAGTCTTTACCAGAGTATGTCAACTTCAACTCATCACCTGACATCTCAGCATCTGACGCCTTGCCGTATGTTTTAACGATAGCCTTAACGGTATCCTTACCTGCTTTCAACTTCTTGAACTTAGATTCATTCCAGTCAAATTTAGCATTTTTGTCAATGTAATCGTTGACGTCAGTGCTATCACCTTTTGAATCAGATTTAGAATCAGATTTAGAGTCAGATTTTGAATCGCTGTCATCATCTTTCTTGTCAGCGTCATCATCGTCTTTATCAGCAACTTTTGATGTCTTGCTTGAGCTTGTGTTGTCACTAGAGTTTTGAGAGATTTGGAAAATCAAACCACCAATAGAAACAAAGAGCATGAGACCAGCAACACCTGTTGCGATGATTGAAAGCAATTTCTTGCTTGATTTAAGGCTAAAGACAAGTGAAACAACTGCCACTGCAACTGCGAGGACTGTCAAGATGATGAAGAGCCAAGCAGGACCTACAAACCATGCCAAGATTGCAAAGATTACTGAAAGTGCAATCGCAACGATTGGCAAGATAAGATTGAAAAGAGGTTTATCTGCTGAGCCAGCTGCTGGATTAGGAACTGTTCCAAATCCTGGAGCTGAAGAGATAGGTGCCTTTTCAAACATGCTTGAATCAAATTGTGGGGTTGGTTGTTGCACAGGTGCTTCTGAGAAAGCTTCTGCACCAACTGGTGATTCACTGCTTGCTTGTTCTGCGACAGCATCTTCAGCTGTTTCAGCCACATCTGCGATGTCATCTTGTTCTGTGACTTTTTCAGTAGCAACTGGTTCTGTCGCTACTGCCTCAGCGACAGGTTCATTAGCTGGTGCTTCTACAGATGCTGCTTGAGCAGTCAAAGCACTTGTATCAAAGTCAGCTGCTTTAGCATCCAAAAATTCTTGGGGGCTAGGCTTACGCCCATGTACCGACTCAAAGAGTTCAGCCCATTCTGCTTTAGTTGACATAAAAATCTCCTTTTATCAAGAAATCTAAACAAGAGACCCCTTCGACTTGGCGAAGTTTTCTATAGTTAGGAGTTAGACACCTCTCTCTGATAAGAGCAAGTAGCATATGTCCCTTAAAAAGTCCGACCTCACTTTACAACTTGAGGCAACCTTTCCCTATATCTAGTCCCATGTTCATTTTCTTGTTGATAGTTCCATTCTACCATATTTAAAGACCTCTGTTAACCGTTTCCCAAAAGGTTTTTTTCTGCTACAATAGTAGGTATAATGCACCAAAGGAGTTATATATGAAAAACATTAAAAAGTACATTCCATTAATTATTGTACTTGTTATCGCAGGCCTAGGTTTTGCCTTTCGTGAGAACATCTCACGCGCCGTTCGTGGAGATGCCTACGTTGATAACAAGATATTCACTAAACAATTAGAAAAGGCTCAAAAATCTGGAAAAGATGCCTTTCCACAGTTGTCAGACAAGGTTGGTAAGGACGAAGCTGAAGTTATCCTCCACACTTCAAAGGGTGATATCACAGTCAAACTCTTCCCTACACTTGCTCCTAAGGCTTCTGAAAACTTCTTGAAGCATGCCAAGGACAAATACTATGATGGGCTTACCTTCCACCGTGTAATCAAGGACTTCATGATTCAAAGTGGTGACCCTAAGGGTGACGGTACTGGTGGAGAATCTATCTGGAAGAAAGGGTTCGCTGTTGAGCCTACACCATTCCTATACAACATCCGTGGCGCACTTGCTATGGCTAATACTGGTGCTAAAGAGTCAAACGGCAGCCAATTCTACATTGTTCAAAACAAGGATGATCAAAGCAAACAACTAGGAAATGCTGGCTATCCAAAACCTATCATTGACGCCTACAAAAAAGGTGGTTACCCAGCTGGCGATACTAAATATACCGTCTTTGGTCAAGTCATCAAAGGCATGGATGTCGTTGATACTATTGCTAACCTTGAAGTTGATGACAACAGCAAACCAAAAGAAAATGTAACGGTCAATTCCGTTGAAGTCGTTAAAGACTACAAATTCAAATAAACAAAAATCCGAGAAGCTGATTCTCGGATTTCTTTTTTATTTAACAGCGGTGAGGAGATAATCACCAGTGTTAACACGAGCTTCTTTAGTTGTTAAGACATCATCAAAGTCAGCTGTATTGGTAACAATGACTGGTGTGATAACTGGTAATTTAGCGTCTCGGATAGTTGCTAGGTCAAATTCTATAAGTTTTTGACCCGCTTCTACGACATCCCCTGCTTCCACATAGGTCTTGAACCCTTTTCCAGCAAGAGAAACAGTGTCCATACCAATATGGATGAGAAGCTCTACACCATTTTCAGTTGTCAAACCAATCGCATGACCAGTAGGGAAGACTAAATTAACGGTTGCCTTAGCCGGTGCTACAATCACCCCATCAGTTGGGTCAATAGCGATTCCTTTACCCATAGCTCCTGAAGCAAAGACTTGGTCAGGTACTTGGTCAAGTGGTACGACATTCCCGATGAGTGGGCTAGCAATGATTTCTTGTTGAATTTCCTTAGGAGCAGGTGCAGCTTCCTCAGCTTTTTCTTCAACCTTAGCTACTCCACCACCGTATAGATTTGGTACTCGTACAAAGAGTTGGATAAGGAAGGCAAGAACACCACCCACAATGGCAATGATAATGGCAATGATAACTTTAGAAAGATTACCGTCAGGCCCAATAAGGCTTGGGAAGACAAAGACACCCAGACCACCTATTGAATACGTCTTAATATCTAGGGCCATCATGGCAGCCCCCATAAGTCCTGAAACACCACATGAAATGTAGAATGGCGTTTTCATTGGAAGAGTTACCCCATAGATAGCAGGTTCTGTAACCCCAAAAATAGATGAAATGAAGGCTGGCATAGAGATGGTACGGACTTTTTCTTCTTTCGTTTTAAGCATGATAGCTCCCAACACACCTGTTTGCGTGAAACATGGAAGGATAGCCGCTGAAAGAATAGTAGAACTTCCGTTTGTTGCCACATCTAAGATAGCAAGGGGAACAAGTGCCCAGTGCATTCCGAACATAACCAAGACTTGCCACAAAATACCAAGTATAAGACCAAAGACAATCGGACTAAAATTCATGATTGCTTGGAAAAGGCTTGTCAATCCATCAGAGAAAGTATTGGCAACTGGTCCTACCACCAAGAATGTTAATGGGACAGTAATGAGTAATGTAAAGAAAGGCACTACGAAGACTTTAATGACATCTGGAGTAATCTTGGTAAAGAATTTTTGAATGTATGAAGCCACCCAAACGGCCAAGATAGAAGGCATTACAGTTGAGAGATAGCCACCTGCAGGAAGCGCAAATGGAATAACTCCTAGAACATGACCTTGACCAGCTTTCTGAAGAGCAGTCACCAGCGTAGCAATATCAGGATAAACAAGTGCCGCTGCAATCGCAATAGCTGTAAACTCATTAACCTTGAAACGACGGGCAGATGTTAATGCAATCAAGATTGGCAAGAACTGGAAGAAACCATCTCCTGCTGCATTAAAGATGACATACATAGGACTCGTTGCAGCTGACAAGCCACAAGCTGCCATGATAGCAACTATCCCTTTGATAATCCCCGCCGCAGCCAAAGGTCCAAGGAAAGGTTGGAAAATACTTGAAACCAAAGATACAAAGCGGTCAAAAAGATTCCCTTTAGGCGCATCACCTTCATCAATATCAAGACTACCACCTGCTGGAAGACCGCCAACTTGGAGAACCTCCGCATAAACATCAGGGACATGGTTACCGATAACCACCTGATATTGACCACCTGCCTTAACAACAGTAACAACACCGTCACGGTTCTTAAGGTAGTCATCATCTGCTTTAGACTCATCTTTCAAATCAAAGCGTAAGCGTGTCACACAGTGTTTCAAGCTATTGACATTTTCTTTACCACCGACGTGTTTGAGAATGTCTTCAGCTAATTCAGTATATTTATCCATAAGGGCTCCTTTCTTTTCTAGGATTTTAGTTCTTTCGAGGCTTTTTCAACGAAAAAAACCTAAATAAATACCAAGAACCAATTAGGGTGAGTATACACTACTCCCATTAGTTTTTCGTATTTATCTAGGTTTTGCCTGCTGACCAGTAACAATCCTTTTGCTAGGGTTATATAATATCAGAGTTCAAATATTTTTGCAAGCCCTTACAAAAATATTTTTTGTTTTTTGAGGTAAAATCTTGACCAAGATAATAAGTCATGATAAACTATTGTTAGTTTATAAACTAACAGAAAGAGAGTTACACGATGAAAACAAGTGCAATTATTGAATTTAAAGATACATACGCTAGCATGGAATGTCACGAGCTTGGTTACCAAACCAAGGAAACTGCCTTAGCTATTATTTCTCCTACTGGACATATTCTATCAAGTACACCGCTTTTCAGAAAGGTATATGGTTCAAATATTGCTCACATCGACCAACTTCCTTTCAATATAGATAACCTCAGTATCACAGCAAGAGGTCTTAGTAAAAAGGCTAAAGCCAACTTGAAAGATTGGATTGCCCATACTATAATTCTTCCAATGGACTATGATAAGTCCTTTACTAAGCATCAAGAACTTTTGCACCTCTTAGCAGAGTCACCTATCGTTGAGTCTGTCCAATCTTTAACTTATAAGACAGTAAAGATTCATTTTTCCGAAGCACTCAATGATGAACATATTCGCCAACTGCAAGGTTTTATTCTCGCTCAGGCAGGCATCTACAGCTATATTGGGACATCTACAGTCTCAGACCGAAATGCCCACCAGGCTCTTGAATGGGCTAAACTTGATGTTAATGGTCGTTCGCACAACGATCACAAGCCTGCTATTTTCCATCGTAGTAAGGGCCTCTTAAGTGGTTTCTTTCACCATGGAGGCCAAGAAAGTATTGCATAGATAATAATTGGGACACCTTGTGTCCTTTTTTGGCAACTAAAAAACCCACCATAAAGGTGAGCTAAATCGATTTATTTACTGTGTTTCCAGTTACTGTAGATACTAAACACTACAATCCAGATGGTTGCTCCGATAGCTCCGACAACTGTTGACTTTTGCAAGAAGAGACAAACAAAGACGAAGATGAAGAAAAGGATAGTCAATGGATTAAGAATCTTATAGGCTGGCATAAGGAAGCCATCTGCCATAAACTCTTGAGACTTACGGTACTTGAGATGAGCAAGCATGGTCAAAATGTAGATGGCAATGTAGACACCTGATGAAGATGCGGTAATCAAAGCGAAGGCGTCAGATACACCAGGTAAGACGTTGATGAAGGCTGAAACACAAACTACAATGGCTGATACAATGATGGCACGTGAAGGAATACCATTACGGGCCAAGGTATCAAGTTTCAAAGATTTCATAACCTTACTGTTTGGTGTTTCCCTAGCGATTTGGAAAAGGTGACGGCCAGTTGAATAAAGTGTTGAATTCAAAGAAGAGGCTGCTGCTGTCAAAACAACAAAATTAATGAAAGCCGCTGCCCATTTGATACCAGCCATTTGGAAGACCGTTACGAAGGGTGATTCATTAACTGGAAGTTTTTGCCATGGGAAGATAGCCATGATGGCAATGAGGGCACCCACATAGAAAATGACAATACGAATCGGAATCTCCTTGATTGCCTTTGGTAAAACCTTACGTGGATTTGCTGTCTCAGATGTTGTAATCCCTACAAATTCGATGGCTTGGTAGGCAAAGAAGACCATTTGGAAGGTCATGACAAAGCTCACCCAACCTTTAGGGAACATCTGGAAACCTTGTGTGATATTGTTAAGACTAGCATGTCCAGCTGGCGTTTCAAAGTTAGTTGCTACCATAAATATCCCTGTAGCTATCAAGGCAAGAATGGTGACAATCTTGATCATCCCAAACCAAAACTCAACTTCCCCGAAAATCTTAACCGCAATCAGGTTAACCGAACTCAGGATAATCAAGAAGACAATCTGAATCTGCCAGGCAGGCCAACTTGGAAACCAAAACTGCACATAGTTCGATACAGCCGTAATTTCTGCCATACCAAGAAATACCAGTGATACCCAGTAAGACCAACCTGAGAAGAATCCCCAGCCTTTACCAAGGTATTTCGTAATAAAATTAATAAAGGTATGTTGGTCCGGGTCCATGTAGAGCATCTCACCGATAGCTCGCATCATGAGGTACATGAAGACACCTGTCAGCATATAAACAAGTATGATTGAAGGTCCTGTTAGGGAAAGGGAACGCCCTGCCCCAAGGAAGAGACCTGTACCGATTGTACCAGCGATGGCAATCAGCTGGACGTGACGGTTTTGAAGACCACGCACCATCCCATTCTCAGTCTGGTTGTCGTCGTCTTTATGATGTTGCTTTTGCGACATTTTTTTCACTCCAATTCTATAAAACAAGACTCATTGAGTCCTGCAATTTTTAACATAACTTATATTATACCATTTTTGAAACAATTAGTCAATATTATACAGAATATTCAGAATTTTATACTTCAAAACAAGGGCTTGGAAAACTTCCAAACCCTTGTTACTAGTTATTATGATTCAGGATCATCAAGGCTACGACCATGCAAGCCTTTTTCACGTTGTATTTGACGTAGTTTTTCAGGTGTCACATCGTTACCTTCTTCGTCAACCACTTTAATTCCTTCGATGTGGTGACGAACTGAGCGACGATAACCCTCAATATATTCTTCACGAAGTTTTGCTTGTTCTACCTCTTCTTCTGGTGTCAAGCCTTCTGTTTTTTTCTTTTTGGCAAGCTCATTGATACGAGCAATTTTTTCAGGTGTCATAACAAGACCTACTTTCTACCTGTCAACAGGTACTTATTTTGTATTCAATTGATTAAAGGCTGCAACAGCTTTAGCTTTCGCTACGAGACCTGCAAGAAGGGCCAAACGGTTATTTTTAACAGTCTCATCCTCTGCCATTACCATCGTGTTGTCAAAGAAGGCATCGATGACTGGGCTAAGAGCAAAGAGCTGAGCCAATTTGTCACTAGCTGAACCAGTCAATTCAAGCTCTTCAATTGCTTTAGAAAGGGCTTTTTCTTGATTATTTTCAAAGAGACTGGCATCGACTGCTACTGAAGCATCTGCTTTTTCTGCCAAGTTGAAGGCACGTGAGAGTGATTCAACAGCCGCCTTGTAACCATCAGCCTTAGCAGCTTCTGAGAGGGCGTCAGCTGCTTCAAGCATATCTGCCACGACAAAGTTTGAACCAGCAAGAACGGCTTCCTTGATATCTTTAGATGTGCGTCCCATCATCTTGTCCACACGCGCTTTGATGAAGTTGATGACTTCTGCTTGATTGTCATAAGAAAGACTATCAAATGAAAGGGCGTAAAGGCTGTCGATCAACTCATCCATAGGGATGTGCCAACCAAAAGCATCCAAGATACGAACAATCCCTTGCGTTGCACGACGAAGCGCATAAGGGTCATTAGAACCTGATGGAATCAAGCCAACTGAGAAGAAGGAAAGGAGAGTATCCAATTTATCTGCAAGCGCAAGGATGGCACCAACCTTAGTCTCTGGAAGAGCTCCGTCTGCTGAATCAGGAAGGTAGTGCTCACGGATAGCTGTCGCAACCGCAGCATCCTCACCAGCAAGGAGGGCGTATTTTTCACCCATGATTCCTTGCAATTCATCGAACTCTCCGACCATACCAGTCAAGAGGTCAAATTTATAGATTTCAGCTGCACGCGCTACGGCTGCCCTTTCTTCGGCAGTCAAACCAGCTTGCTCAGCCAAGGAAGCTGCAATGACACCAGCACGGGCCATGTGTTCAGAGAGTGAACCAATCTTTTCATGGAAGGTCACGTGTGCCAATTTAGCAACGAGGTCTTCAATCTTAAGTTTTTGGTCTTCTCGCCAGAAGAATTCACCATCTTCAAGACGTGCCACCAATACTTTTTCATTTCCTCGGATAACATTTTCCAAGTGCTCAGCGTTCCCATTACGGACTGAGATGAAGTTTGGTTTAAGCTTACCGTCAAGGTCACGTACAACAAAGTAACGTTGGTGCGTTTCCATTGATGTCACCAAGACTTCTTCTGGAACGTCCAAATACTTAGTATCGAAACTTCCCATAAATGCAGTTGGGTATTCGACCAAGTTCAAGACTTCATTCAAAAGTCCTTCTTCGATTTGGACTTGAACACCTTGTTCTGCTTCGATAGCTTTGATTTGCTCACGAATCATGTTTTCACGTTCTTTGCTATCCGCAATCACGTAAACAGTACGAAGGTCTTCCTCATAAGAATCCGCATTGGTAATTTCCACTTCATGTCCAAGGAAACGATGTCCACGACTCACACGACCTGACTTGATATCCAAGAAGTCAAGGTCAAGCGCTTCGTCGCCCAAAAGAACTGTCAAGGTGTGAACTGGGCGAATGTATTCAAATGTGTTGTTAGCCCAGTGCATGCTGACAGGGAAAGTCAATGAAGCAAGCACTTCTGGAACGCCAACCAAAACTTCTTTAGCAGGTTTTCCAGCTTCGTGTTTAGTAACATAAACGTACTCTTCACCTTTGACTTCACGGAATTCGATATCGTCAACAGTCAAGCCTTTCCCACGGACAAATCCTTGCGCCGCTTTTGAGAAGTTACCTTCTGCATCCAAAGCGATTTTCTTAGAAGGGCCTTTAAAATCTTCGGTCAAATCGGATTGTTGATCAGCCAAACCAATCACACGGACTGCCAAACGGCGTGGTGTTGAGAAGGTTTGAATGCTTTCGTATGAGAGACGGTTGTTATCCAAGAAGGCTGCCATTTTTTCACCGAGTTGTTTTTCACTTGGTGTGACAACGTAGGCTGGCAACTCTTCAAGTCCAAGTTCTACTAATAAGTTTTTTGTCATGTTTTTTCCTTTACAAAATTCTTTTTTCGATAGGCGCCTTAGGTACTGGGGACGTTGCTAACTAACTTTGTGAGGCTGTATAGAAATCTGGTGTCTCCTTGACATAGATTTCCAACAGTCTCATCAAAGTGGATTTAGCTAACTGATTTTTGAACCTAACGTTTCAAAAATTCCCATATACCAGTACAGCGGTGCCTATCCCTTTAGCAAGTCTTCGACTTGCCTCTGGGTAGCCATGTGGGCTCACTAGGTTCGCCCATTTTCCATTCTTGTAACTTTGCTTATTCTTCCTCTTCTGCTAGGAGTTTTGCGCGTGTGGCTTCATCAAGAAGTGGGTAACCAAGTTTCTTACGTTCTGCAACGAAGGTTTTGGCTACGACACGGGCCAAGTTACGGATGCGGGCAATGTAACCGGCACGTTCTGTAACAGAAACAGCGCCACGAGCATCTAGCAAGTTAAAAGTATGTGAACATTTCAAAACGTAGTCATAGGCAGGGTGAACAAGACCCAATTCCAAAGCACGTCCTGCTTCTTTTTCAAATTTTTCGAAGTTTTCAAGAAGCATGTCTTGGTCAGAAACTTCAAAGCTGTATTTTGAGTGTTCGTATTCTGGTTGAAGGAAGATTTCCCCGTATTTAACGCCTGGAGCCCACTCAATATCGTAAACAGAATCTACTTCTTGGATGTAAGAAGCCAAACGTTCCAAACCATAAGTGACCTCAGAAGTTACCGGACCAGTTGCCAATCCACCAACTTGTTGGAAGTAGGTGAACTGAGTGATTTCCATACCGTCAAGCCAAACTTCCCAACCAAGACCAGCTGAACCAGTTGATGGGTTTTCCCAGTTATCTTCAACGAAACGAATATCGTGTTCCAAAGGATTGATGCCCAATTTTTCCAATGACTCAAGGTAGAGCTCTTGGATGTTTGATGGAGAAGGTTTCATAACCACTTGGAATTGGTGGTGTTGGTAAAGGCGGTTTGGGTTTTCCCCGTAACGACCATCTGCTGGACGACGAGATGGCTCTACATAAGCCGCATTCCATGGCTCAGGACCAATGGCACGAAGGAAGGTGTAAGGACTCATAGTTCCCGCACCCTTTTCATTATCATAAGCCTGCATGAGCATACACCCCTGGTCATTCCAGTATTGTTGCAAAGTAAGGATAATTTCCTGGAAGGTTAGTTTTTTAGACATTATTTACTCCTTTAATTTATATTATCTTTTTAGGTTTATTTATCAAGCAACCAAGAAAAAGCTGGATCCTGAAAAATATGACGTTTGGGAATAGTTTGTAAATTCTGATCGCATTCATCTATTGTACCTAATTTCAAAGCACAGACTTCTGGTATATTTTCTTGAATAGTGAAAATTTGACTATGACAGTTCTGGCAGTAATAACGCTGTTTTCCTGGAGAAGAACTATACGTAACAAGCTTTTCTTTTCCATGCAATACTAGATTTTTACTGCTAACTTTAGCATTAACTGTATAGGCAGACGCAGTTGCTTTCCGACAGAATGAACAGTGGCAAAAAACTAATTCAGATAATTCCTCATCTAGAGTGTAAGTCACTGCTTTACATAAACAAGATCCTTTAAGCATTGTACTCCTTTCTACCTAGGCATTAGACGAATTCAAAAAGAACCGAATTTCAACACCCAAGCCTTGCGACTAGGGGCGTCAGAAACGCGGTTCCACCCTAATTTATTACTTCATTTTATCTGTTTGTCTTCAGCTATTTGCTGATAGAAAGCGCCACTGCTCATTTTGCTCTACTTGGCTTTCACTATCCCAAGCTCGCTAGAAAAACGCCATAAGCCCTTCTTTCTTGTCAGTATTATAGCAGAAATAGAGAAACTTGTAAAATAAAATTCTAATCATTCTTACTAATCCCCATTTCCTGACGAACATGTGCATGGGAGTCTTCATGGAGAATATCATTATCAAGAATTGAGGCTTCTCGAAGTTGTTCTGCCTCTTTCTTGTCTCGATGGGTCAAGTCTTGATTGGGATCATAAGCTTTCTCAACGATGGACAAGAGATGATTTCGAATTTCCTTTTCCTTACGAATCTTAGCTTTTTTGCGGTAGCTAGCAACAACTAGCACTACCAACATCAGCATTCCCAAATAACCGATAATAGGATACATAACCGCTACCAGTTGACGGAAGCCCATGAAGGAAATAGCAAAGCCAGCAAGGGCAAATGCAGCCACGAAGAACTTGAAACGTTTCTCACTACCTGCTGAAAAGCGTTTACCAAGGGCATAGTAGAGACTAAAGACGGTATTAAAAATCAAACCAAAAATCACCAAGGCGTAAAGTGTCGCAAAGATAGGATTCACTTCCTTAGCAATAGCCAACATAGGAACATCCGAGCTAGCAATTTTATCACTGTTAGCAAAGAGGATCAATGTTGTGACAAAGAAAATCACACCAACCATAAACCCTCCCCAGGCTCCGCTCTTTTCAGCTTCATTGATTTTGAGAATAGAGCCACCCATGACAAAGGCCATCGCTATAGCTGACATGACACAAACAGCAAAATAATTAACCACAGACAGCCAAATACTTGGGAAGGGAGATTGAATGGTTTGCGACACCTTATCCATCTCAGCAAAATCCCAATGACGTCCTAAAACATTGGTCACGAATATCATGGCAATCATAACCAAAATCATAGGGGTAAAAACTCCAATAACACCGATGATTTTTTTGAAATCTAAGAAACTCACAAAGATAGTCAGAGCTGTACACAGGAAGGCACCTACCCAAATCGGAAAGCCGAACTGTTGGTTTAGGTTAGCCCCTGCCCCCGCTGTCATAACAAAGCCAAACAGGAAACAAGTGATAATCAAAGCGATATCTAAAATACGGTAGATAACAGGATGACTGATTTCTGCCAGGACTACTGAGTGATCGTCTGAGCGATAATAACTTCCCAGAGCAATCATGAGTCGCCCAAAGCCAACATGCAAGATTCCTAGAACTATGACACCTATCAGTCCCCAGGCTCCAAAACTAACAAAATACTGTAAGAGGTCCTGTCCTGAAGATACCCCTGCACCAATCATCACACCGACATAGGCCAGGGCAATGCTCCAAATACGTTTTGACATATTACCTCCTGTAAAATACAAAGTATTTCTATTTTACACTACTCTAACACCTTTGTAAAAATCAATAAAAAACAGCACCTTCATAAGAAAGTGCTACTCATACTCTTATTTTTCCCAACCTTTTCGTCCATCAACAAAGGTTGCTTGTAATTCCAAGGAGTCATCTAATACAATAAAATCAGCTGGTAAACCTGCTTTTAGGCTTCCGCAAGTATTTTCAAGCCCAACCGATTTAGCTGGAACACTAGTGGCCATTTGTAAGGCTTGAGCAACTGTCACAAGTCCCCAATCAACCACATGTTTGACACCGTCTTTAAGTTGTAAGATAGATCCAGCTAGATTACCACCTTCTTTGAGGCGGGCGGTACCATTTTCAACAATAACAGGAAGTTCGCCTAACATATAGTCGCCGTCCGGACAGCCTCCCGCTGACATACAGTCTGTAATTAGGGCAACTCCTTGAGGTGCCTTTTGCTTGATAAGAACCTTACAAGCTGCAGGGACCACGTGATGACCATCTGCAATCAGCTCACCAATAGTTTCTGGACTATCGAAGGCTGCACCAACCATACCTGGCTCACGGTGGGTAAAGCCACGCATCCCGTTGTAGACGTGAACCCAAACGGACGCCCCGGCTTCCACTGCTGCCATGGCTTCTTCATATGTAGCATTGGAATGACCTAGAGCGATTGTCACACCTTGCTTGGTTGCTTCTTGGATAAATTCAGCTACTCCCTCACGTTCAGGAGCAAGGGCCAATTTAATCAGTTTTCCTTGAGCCGCCTCCTGCCATTCCTTCAATTGTTCCACGCTTGGATTGCCCATATACTTAGGATTTTGAGCTCCCTTGTAGGTTTCAGTGAAATAAGGTCCTTCAAAGAAGAGCCCTTGAATTTTGGCACCAGTCTCCTTACCAACCGTATTAGCTGTTGTTTGGCAAATAGCCTTCAACCCTTCAAATGGCGCCGTTAAAGCTGTCGGTAAGAAGGAGGTCACACCTGCTGAAAGCAAGGCTTGACTCATGCCTAGAAGACTTTCCTCAGAATTATCCATGACATCATAACCCACAAATCCATGAATGTGAGTATCTACAAGACCCGGAGAAATCTGATAATCACTGTAATCTAGCACCTCTGCACCTTCTGGTACATTTTCCGTCCAGTCACCAAAACGGCTATCCTCAACCGCTAGGTAGCCACCTTCCTTGATTTTATGTTCAAAATAAAAACGTTTGGCTGAAATATAATAGGTCATAAGACCACCTCTCATCAATTTTCTATGTTTTTAATACGCTTTCATTATAACAAAAAAGCCGAGAAATTTTCTCGACTTTCTCTATTAAATCACACCTTCTGTAACCTTTTCAACAAGGTTAATCGCATGGTCTGCGATACGTGTGTAATGTGAGAGATAATCAACATAGTTGATACCGGCTTGCGCAGTACACTCACCATTGTTAAGACGTTTGGTATGTATTTTACGCAATTGTTTTTCAAGTTTTTCCAACTCTTCATGGCGAAGGATGACTTGACCTGCAAGTACCTTATCGTCATCTACAACAACACGAATACTATCAAGGGCGATACGGTGAGTACGGTTGTAAACATCCGCAAGCTCAGCCTTGGCAGTATCAGAAAATTCAATTCCCTTATTATGAATGTGTTGTGAAAGGTTTGCACTTGCAACTGCAAGGTCACCAATACGCTCCAAGTCACGAACAGAGTCAAGCACACTTGCCAACACTTCATTTTCAGAAACGCTTAGAGATTCGTTAGAGATGTCAATCAAATAAGTTGTTAACTCTTCGTCAATACTATTAACTGCTGTTTCATACTTCTCAACCTTATCGAAGTATTTTTCATCTCCCTTAGCAAAGAAAGCATAGGAAGCTTCCAAAGACTGGATGGCGTACGATGCCAAGTGCACCAATTCTTTCTTAGCATTACCAAGGGCGATAGCTGGTGCTTGTGTGATAAGCAAACGGTCCAAGTAGAGTGCTTCGTACTTGTTAATCTCATCTTCACCAGGAATAATCTTAGTCACAAGGTAAGCCAAGAGTCCGATGAATGGGAATTGAACAATAGTATTTGCGATGTTAAAAGTACCGTGAGCAAAGGCGATAGTCATCTCAGGTGTCAAACCAAGCACAGACTTAAACCATTGAATCAAGGCTGTGAATGGTACCAAGAGAATCAAACACAAGACCGTCCCGATGACGTTGAACAGTACGTGAGCCCCTGCCACACGTTTAGCTGCAATGTTCGAACCAAGAGCAGCTAGAACCGCTGTAATAGTTGTTCCGATATTATCCCCAAAGAGGATTGGAAGGGCACCTTGCAGGTCAAGCAAACCACCTGAATAGAGACTCTGAAGAATACCGATGGTCGCTGCTGACGATTGAATCAACATGGTCAAGCCAGCACCGATGATAACCCCCATGACTGGGCGATCACCCAAGGTTGCCAAGTAGTCCTTAAAGGCTGTAACTGACTTCAAAGGTTCTACCGCATCTCCCATAAGGTTAAGGGCAAAGAAAATTCCCCCTACACCAAACAAGATACGACCTAGGTTATTGAGCTTCTTATTGCTTGTAAAGAAGAGAAGCGCAGCCCCCAGGAAAATCACTGGAAGGGCATAGTCACCAAGCTTGAAACCAATCATGAAGGAAGTTACCGTTGTACCGATATTTGCCCCCATGACAATACCAATAGCCTGACGAAGACTCAAAAGTCCTGCCGAAACCAGACCGACGACAATAACGGTAACCCCTGAACTCGACTGAATCAAGGCCGTCATGACAATACCAATCAAAACCCCTAAAAACGGGTTGCTGGTATACTTATCGATGTAAAAACGCAACTTATCTCCGGCTGCTTGTTGAAGACCATCTCCCATGTACTTGATACTAAAGAGGAAAAGCCCCAAACCACCGAGGAAAGAAAACGCAATATCTTGCCAATTTACTGACACATTTTTGTCCTCATTATTTAAAATTTTTCGGTAAAACCGACCTTTCTATTGTATCTATTTATTAAGGAATTAACAAGACCTTTCCCCAAAATAATAGAAAGATCAGAAGAAAATCTGACCTTTCTAGATATCTCAATTAATCCACTTGAACATAACGGCGAACACCACTATAGCTGATGTAAGAAATCCAACTATGACCATCTTGAATAACCTTCATATCAAAGTTAATCTGATCACCTGCTTCTAAGTAAAATTCAACTGGAGCCTTATCACTAGGAGTATTTTTGACAGCCGTACGTTTGGTAAGCTTGTAGCTGCCAGATTCTGCTATGCCACCATCAATTGGAAGTTGATTGTCAGTAACTGTCACGTCTTTAGGTAGCGTCATATTATCTGATTCTTTTAAGTAGACCTTTGTTCCTCCAGTACTGGTTACTTGAATGGTATCTTGTTCGTAGCTTGGACCAGAAATAGCTGCTTTTTTAGAGACAAAGCTAATATCTCCAACGATACCAGAGGTGTCCCCCCTATCTCTTGAGAGGGTAGCATCATACTTACCTGAGCCCTCTTGATAATCATCTTTCGGGTGTACATAATTATGAACTGTCGCTTGGCCTTGTGCAGTTATATCTCCTACTAGGCTAGTGTTGTCAAAGACCAAACGACTGCCATCACTAGACTTCCAAGTTCCGGCAATACTATCAAACTGACCACGCGCTACCGCACTCACATCCATATCTACAGTGGTCACTTGCATATCCGTTTTAGCTTGAGCTTGGCTGCTAGATTGACTACTTGAAGCTTGACTATCACTTGAGCTCTTTGGCGCTTGGGATTGACTGGCTGAAGACTGACTCTCGTTTGAAGATTTAGGAGCCTGTGACTGACTGCTTGAGGGAACTGATGAACTATTTGAAGATGATGACTGAGTCTGACTACTGCTTGAACTTGGTGCAGAAGACTTTTTACTACTTGGTGCACTTGAAGATTCAGTATTTGAACCAGAAGACTCCTTGACTTTAGCACTAGGCTTGCTGGTCTTACCACTATCTTTATTGGATGATTTAACTCTACTTGATGAGGTCACCTGGCTACTCTTAGGCGTCTTATCTGCTGAACTCGATTCCTTATGGCTGGAACAGGCCGTCAGAAAAGCCATTGAGGAAAGGGTAACCATTGAAAGCACGATTGCTTGGGAAAATTTGTTTTTCATAATCATTTCCTCATTTCTAGTCTTTCATAAAAAGTAAAGATAGGGCCTATATTATAAGGAAACATCAGGTTCTCTCTACTTTTAAGGGAAGAATATCTTCTACACTTTTATTATATCATTTTCTAATGTAAACGCTAACATGTTAGCCTTGTAAATCCTAAAATAGAGATGAAAATATCTTGAATCCTTGTGATATAATAGAGACAAAAAATTGAAAGTTATACCATGACATTCTATCTTCTAGCACAAGTATTCTCAGCCATAGGTGCCCTATGTGTCGCCATATCCTCTTTTGCAAAATCAAAAAATAACATGCTCGTCTGGCAAATTACCGACTATATTTTTACTGCTATTGCCAACCTGCTTCTCGGAGGCTATACCGGTGCTTTAACCATTAGTATTTCCATCATACGTAATAGCCTGATGGTCAAAAAGAAGATGACCAAGACTATCTTGACCATCCTCATCATTATTCAAATCATCGTCGGAACCTATCTCAATCAACTTGGGATTATTGGTTATTTACCTATCATCTCTTCAGTTTCCTATAGCCTAGCTATTGCTGCCACACCAAACCTTCAGTGGCTTCGCTGGGTCATTATTGAAAATATGTTACTTTGGCTAATTTACGATTTGACCATTCAGGCTTACCCAGCTGCCATCACTGATGTCACTATCACACTTACTACTCTCATTGCCATTATCAGAAATCGAAAAACCTTTAGCAAACAATAAAGCTAAAGGTCTTTTTCTTATAGAGCCCAAGTACGAATGGCGTGTGCCACACCTGCCTCGTCATTTGTCAAAGTCACATACTTACACAAAGCCTTAATGCCGTCACTCGCATTACCCATGGCAACGCTTTGACCGACGAATTGAAGCATTTCAAGGTCATTGGCAGCATCGCCTAGAGCCATGATTTGATCTGGGTTAATGTCAAGCTTTTCTGCTAAATGTTTAAGCCCGCTAGCCTTTGTTGCCCCTTGTGGCATGATTTCAAAGATATAGTCTTGACTACGAACTGTACTATAGCTCTGACTAAGTCCATCTTGCACGGCATTTTGGAAGGCGTCCAAAGGTTCAGAATCAGCCATATACATGGCTTGGAAAATCACTTGACCTTCCGCAAAGATTTCTTCCAAACTCCTAGCTTTCGCTTCTGTGAAGACAGTGCTAGCATCATAAGCTACTAACTCAGGCACCTCATCGCCCACAACATAGTAAGTCTTTTCTCCAGTCAAGGTTAGAGCCACCTCTGGAAAATCTTCGCAAGCCTGCAAGAGTTCTTCCATTTCAGGGCGAGATAAACTTTCAGATTGAAGCAAGGTCCAATTTTTAGTTTCATAAGTAGAGCAACCATTGTTCATGATAATGTACTCTTCTTCACTCAGTCCTAATTTCTCAAAATGTGGAAGAATGCCTGAACGTGGGCGTCCTGTACAAAGGACAATTTTGATACCTGCCGCAGCCGCTTCTTGAATAGCCTTGATATTCTCTTCAGGAATCTCTTTTTGGCTATTTAAGAGCGTCCCGTCCATATCTATTGCTATCAATTTAATCATACTATCTAACCTTCTCTCTTTCAAGGGAGTGCAAAAATCCATCGAGGTGTGCATCTCAATTCCTAATGTAACTACCTCCATTATAACACATAAAAATCAAAAAAGACGTGCCGAATCGACACATCATGTTGTCTATAAACCATTCCGTAGGGGGCCTATTGATATTACAAATACAAGCCCTTTTCTACACTTTTCTTAACCAACTCTTCCGTCAGCTTCCATAACTCTTCAGACTCACTTTTTATAAATTTTTTCTTTTCTAATACCATGTCTGAACTAATATTATCTGGATTATAATTACATTCTGACACTTCCAAGTGATTTATTAGTGGTACCAATGCGTCAATGACTCTTGCATATCTTGCCTCAGCACTCTGCCCTTTTTCAAATTCTAGCCAAGATTTTTTCATATTCAAATATTTTTCTTCTGGAAGGATGCTCATTGTTTTTTTAATAGATTCTAGCTCTCTATCATGAGAGTGAACCTTTTTTTTATCGTCAAAAACCCAAGTATCTCCAGCATAAATCTCACCTAGATCATGAATCAGTAACATAGAAATGACCTTTTCCATATTCAATTTTTCAGGATAATAATCTTGAAAAACCATCGCAGCTATCGCACCCTGCCAGGAATGCTCAGCGCTATTTTCAAATCTTCCATCAAGGGTTCTATTAAATCTTGTTACGGACTTCAATTTCTCTATTTCTTTAATAAAATCAACTGTTTTATCTAAATCACTCATTGTCGCTCTCACCTTCCTAATAAGTGTCATAAATGGTTAACTGGTATTGTTCAATGATGCTGTTTAATTTGTCTCCATAGGTTGTATCCGTAGCGTAGACCCCTGTTAGGGCAGCTGTGGCATCCTTATAATTCTTAGTCTTGGAACGGTGTACCCCTACATAGTAGCTGCCCTCAAGGAAGTCTACGTAGTCCTGTAAAGAATTTTCCACAGAGCCATAAGAACGAAAAGCTGCATCAATATAGTAAGGATTGCCCTTACCATCATCCTCCCAGGTTGGTAGGGTTACACTTTGACCATTGTAGTCCCCCTTAATTCCAAAGAAGTTATAGGACGGCTTCTGACTCAAAGTAGATTGTCCAGAGTCAGATTCCAAGATGGCCTGAGCAATCATGACAGATGCATAAAGATCGTTTCTAGCCGCCAAATAGCGGGACGTCTCGCCAATCTCGGCAATAAAAGCAACCGTCGTCTCATCCGTAGATGTCATGTTCTTTTCCATGGTCAACCTTGGAAAATTCAAACTAGCAAGGAGTCCCAATAAGGCAAATAGGCCAATAAAAATCAGACTCCACTTCTGGAAAAATTTAGGAAAGAGCAAGAAAGACTTCTTTTTCTTTTTAGTTTTCTTAGGTCTAGCTTTCGTGTTGCTTTTCTTTTTTCCTTTTGCCAATCGGTCACCCCCTCAATCATACTAACTCCTCTAAGTATATCAAAATTCACTAAAAAAGACCCAAACCAACCGGTTTAAGCCTCCATTATATTAAATGGCGTCTCCACCACGTTCACCAGTACGAATACGGATAGCACTCCAAATTGAAACAAAACCAGCTCCAGGTGTGATTGCAACTAGACCTGCTACCAAACCGGTTGAACCACCAACCAAGGATGGATGTCCTGTGACATGTTTTTCAATTGCCAACCATGAAAACATGGCTGCAGCAGCTGACACATGAGTGGTTATTAGCGCGTGAACCGCCAAACCATTGGCAGCCAAGGCTGGTGTCATCAAACAAACCATGGCAGAACAAATCAATATAAAGGCACTGCTACCTGTATCCATGAAACCACTCCAATGCATAAATTATTTTATGTCAGATAATATAACACAAAATCATGAGACAAACAAGTGTATTTACGGAATTTTTTGATAATTCTTTCTTTTCTAACATCTTGTGTTGCCACAAAAAAGAGCCTCTTAAACCCCATGAAAAAGGTTATAAAGCTCTTGTCTATTCATTTTTCGCTCTTTAGCAACGGTTTTTATAGCCTGATTAGGTTTCATTCCAGAGGCAATTAAAGCTTCTACAGCCTCTACCGGGGTAACATTTGATGTTAGATTTTCTTCCTTATCATTTTCAGAAGCTCCAGCCACAATCAGTAAACATTCACCCTTGAGAGGATTACTAGCAATATAATCTAAAACTTCTGAAATAGATCCTCGTTGGTACTCTTCATAAAGCTTGGTCAATTCTCGAACTAAAGTTACTTGACGGTTCCCATAGACCTCATGCATATTTTCAAGGGTGTCCGCCACACGGTAAGGTGACTCGTAAAAAATCTGTGTCTCAGGATAAGACAGTTTTTCCTTGAAGAAATCAATCTGCTGTCCTTTTTTACGGGGTAGGAAGCCATAAAAAATATGAGGTTGGGGTGCTAAACCACTGGCAATCAAGGCTGTAATACCAGCCGATGCTCCCGGTAAGGCCACCACTGGAATATCCTCAGCAATGGCAGCTTTGACCAAATCATGCCCAGGATCCGAAATAGAAGGCATCCCCGCATCAGAAACCTGAGCCAAAGAAAGACCTGACTTCAAGCGCTCCAGTAAATCTGGAATTTTCTCATAAGCATTGTGCTCATGAAAAGAATACTGCTTGGTTTCAATCTCAAAATGCTTGAGCAAGAGACCCGTATTGCGCGTGTCCTCCGCACAAATAAGATCCACCTCTTTCAGGATTTGCACACTACGAAAAGTCATATCCTGCAAATTCCCAATAGGTGTGGGAACCAGATAGAGGGTACCGTAGCTAGATTGCCCCTTAAAACTCTTTTGAACCTGCATGTTTAGTCTCCGTACAACAATTCTGCACAGAAGCCACAAGCTTCATTATTATCACGACGTTGGCCGTAAAAATCTGGACAAATATGGAATCCATCATCATAAATAGCCTCGAGGTTCACCTTACCATGAGACATTTTAGTCCCTGTCTCCTCTTGAACCACTTGACTCAAGTGCTCACGCAACTTGTCGTTTTCCAACTTGAGGGCCGTATTTTCATCAAGAATCCCTGAGAAGTTCGCCTTAATTGCTTCCACTTCTGCCAACATCGACATCAAATTTTGTGATAATTCCTCGAATTTATCATACAATTCACGCTTTTCCATTTAGCTGAACTTCCTCCACTCCATAAGTTAGGGGCGCACGCCCTTTTTCAAATACAACCTTAATGGTCCCTGCAATTACATCAATGGCAACGACCTGACCTGTGCCATCCTTGGTTTCAATGTCATCACCCAAGTCAGGATAACTAGCCTTGCTATCTCGGTAAAAGTCATCTTCATAACTGAGACAACACATAAGTCGACCACAGACCCCATTCATCTTACCAGAATTCAAAGATAAACTCTGATTTTTAGCCATCTTAATCGATACTGGTGGGAATTCACCCAAAAAACTAGAACAACAAAGTGCCCGTCCACAAGGTCCTAAGCCACCATAGATTTTTGATTCCTCACGACTTGAAATTTGACGCAACTCAATGCGTGTCTTAAAGTAAGAAGCCAGATCTTTGAGCAACTGACGAAAATCTACCCGTTTTTCAGCTACAAAACTGATTAACACATAAGAGCTATTTAGTGGAAAGACAATATCAACCACCTTCATATCTAGCTGATTTTGAGCAATTAAATCAGCCACTACTCCCATACTCTTTTCAGCCTTCAAAAGATTTTCATTATATCTAGCGAAATCTTTCTCTCCTGCCAATCCTTCAACCCGGTTCAAATCCGCAGGCAAACTAAGCTCAGGAAAATCAGTGTTTTCCATGACAACCTGGGCTAGGCGCTTATCTTTTTTCTCCAAAACGACTACAAAGTCATCTTTGGCGTAATTTTTATCAGGAACAACGTATTCAACTGCTCCAGTTTCTTCAAATTTTATTCCAATGACTTCTGTCATGATAATACCATATACTCCATCGCATTTTGAAAGCTGACATTAGCTAGCCACATTTTTCGTGCCTCATAAACTAAGTCTAGCCATCGTCTTGCTTGTGGATTTTGTATATCCTTCCCCAATTGATAAGATAAAAAAGCCCAGACCATCTCTTGTTCCGACTTTTCACTACACTGGACAGCCAGTTTTGCAACGTCCAAATAAAGCAGGTCCTGATTAGATAGCAGGGACTGTGTGAAACGCTCTACTGTATTAATCAGATCAAGAATCTTATTATCTTTAGCTAAATCTAAAGCCTGAACATCATCTTTGGCAAAATCCGCCAACACTTTGGCTTGTGTCAACAACAAGCCTTCCTTCTGCAGCAATTCTTCCAGATAAGCCCGATTCTTAGGAAAATAAAAGAGTTGAGCTCGACTTTTAATCGTCGGTAACATACGACTATCATCAGCTGTCAAAAGAAAAATATAAATCTGACTTTGAGGTTCTTCAATAAACTTTAATAGACTATTGGCAGCATTGACATGCATCTTATCTGCATCACGAATGATAAACACCTGAGCCTGCCCCTCAAAACTCGATTGACTAAACTCTCTGGTCAACTGACGAATCGTGTCCGTCTTAATAATCTGTCCTTGTGGCTCTACTAATTTAACATCAGAAAAGTCCCCCTGTGCAATCAAGCGACAGGGACGACAATGACCACAAGGTAGACTATTCTCAGGAGTCACACAAAATCGACTCTGTGCTAGCCAAATAGCCATGTCGAGACTTCCAAAATCACCCGAAAACAAATAAGCATGACTCAAACGATTTTCCCTGATAATTTGTGAAAACTCTTCAAATAGTTTGCTTTGACTTTCAGCTAACTTCATCTTGCTCCTTATAAATAGCCTTTAATTACTTTCCAAGCGTCCTCTACAACATCTTCAAAAGCCTGTGAGGCATCGATTAGCTTGATACGTTCTGGTTCAGCCTGTGCTAAATCTAAATAACCTTGACGTACACGCTGATGCAAGTCAAGCTTCTCTAAATCCAACCGATTGACTTCACGTTCACCGCTGGCTGCAATGCGGGCCAAACCAGTCTCAGAATCCACATCAAACAATAGAGTCACATCAGGTTTATGCCCATCAGTCGCATAGGCATTTAACCAGGCAATCTCATCCTGATTCAAGCCACGACCAGTACCTTGATAAGCAACTGATGAATCAATAAAACGATCCATGATGACCATGTTGCCTTTTTCAAGCTCTGGTAAGACCTTCTCAACCAGATGTTGACGGCGAGCCGCAATATAGAGCAAGAGCTCTGTCTTAGCATCCATAGCCGTATTATCCACATCCAAAATAACCTCTCGGATTTGCTCTGCAATAGCCACTCCGCCTGGTTCACGTGTCGTCACGACTTGATCTGGATAAACCTCTCTTAAACGAGGCAAAAGAGCCTCCAAAACTGTAGTCTTTCCAGCACCGTCTGGCCCTTCAATTGAGATTAATAACCCTTTTGACATGATACTTCCTTCTGATTTTTTTCATCTTCTATTTTATCAAATTTTAGCTTAAAAGCACAATCTCAATTGAAATATAGGTTATCTAAAAGGATAAGAAAAAAGATTCCTAAAAATCTCTTTTTACTATCTTAATACTTCTGACCATGCCGATTGCAGGTTTCGAACCTGTGACCTACGCGTTACGAGTGCGTTGCTCTACCAACTGAGCTAAATCGGCTGACACAGTCATTCTAGCACTATGTCCTAAAAAGTCAAGTTCTGTATGAAATTTAGAAAAAAGAACTTGGACGAACCAAGCTCTTTCGGCTCTATAATTTCTGTAGTGGGTAAAACCACTGTAGAGATTATAGAGCTTTTTGAGTGTACACAAAAAGTCCCATAAGAACTATAATGAAAAGCGACCAAACTATCATTAGGAAGAACTTATGAGACTTATTAAGAATACCACAGAATTAATCGGAATTAAAGACCAAAATATCAAGATTTCACTTGTTTTTGAAACTAACACTCATATCGAGATTCAAGCAAAACTTGATTACCCTGCACCATCATGTCCTCATTGCCATGGAAAGATGATCAAGTACGACTTTCAAAAGCCTTCTAAAATCCCTCTTCTCGAGCAAGCGGGAACTTCAACACTACTACGTCTGAAGAAACGTCGCTTCCAGTGTAAAAATTGTAGGAGAGTCACGGTAGCTAAGACATCAATCGTTGAGAAAAACTGCCAAATCTCCAATCTAGTCCGGCAAAAGGTTGCACAACTTCTAACTGAGAAGGTATCACTAACGGATATTGCCAGAAGACTTCGTGTGTCGACATCCACTGTCTATCGTAAGCTTGACCAGTTTACTTTCAAGGAGCATTATGACAAGCTCCCAGCTGTTATGTCTTGGGATGAGTTTGGGTTCAAGAAAGGTGAACTCGCTTTTGTGGCGCAAAACTATGAGACCAACAAACTCATAACCATTCTTGATAATCGCCGTCAAACCACGATTCGAAACCACTTTTTAAAGTACCCATTGAAAGTTCGACAAAAGGTACAGTTTATTACAATGGATATGTCAGGAGCCTATATCCCACTAGCTCGCAGACTTTTCCCAAACGCCGAAATCATTATTGATCGTTTCCACATCATCCAGCACCTTGGTCGAGCCTTTTTAAAGACAAGGATTGCCATTATGAACCAGTTTGATAAGAAATCACTCCCCTACCGAGCCTTGAAAAATCACTGGCGACTCTTCCAAAAGGACAGCCGTAAGTTATCTTGTAAATCATTTCACTCGAAGACCTTTGGTCAAACCTTAAGTCCACATGAAGTCGTTAGGAAGACACTAGACTTTTCAGAAGAACTCGCTAATTATTATAACCTCTATCAGCTGTTGCTGTTTCACTTTCAAGAGAAGAGGGTAGATGAGTTTTTTGAGCTCATAGAGGAGAATATAAGCAAGGTCAATCATTACTTCAAAACTGTCTTTAGGACCTTCCTTAGACACAAACCATACATCAAAAACGCACTAGAAACACATTACTCAAATGCAAAATTGGAGGGGACCAATAAGCTTATCAAAGACATCAAACGTCTGGGCTTCGGTTTTAGAAACTTTATTAACTTTAGGAAGCGTGTTTTCATCACTCTGAACATACAAAAAGAGAAAACCTATCAGGTTCTCTCTAGATGTTAGCTTTTCGTCACCCACTACAGTTGACAAAGAGCCGCTCTTTCTTTTCTTACAATGATTTGTAAAGTTGACTTGCATTCTCAACAGTGAAACCATATTCTTTAAAGATACGGTCACCAGGTGCTGAGGCACCCCAAGTATCAATAGTAAGTGTTTTACCTGCAAGACCAACGTATTTGCCCCAACCAAAGCTAGTTCCAGCTTCGATAGCCAAACGTTTTGTCACAGCTGCTGGAAGAACTTCTTCTTTATATGCAGCATCTTGTTCATCAAAGAGATTTTGTGATGGCATTGAAACAACACGGACATGCACGCCTTCAGCTTCAAGAGCCGCTTGAGTATCAAGAGCCAATTTCACTTCAGAACCTGTCGCAATGATGATACCATCAAGATCACCTTTAGCTTCTGAGATGATGTAAGCCCCTTTATTGACACCAGTTTCAGCATTTTCAGCTGTACCATCAAGGACTGGCAAGTTTTGACGTGTCAAGACTAGCATTGTTGGACGTTCAGTCTCAGCCAAGGCACGTTTCCATGCTGCATTAGTTTCATTACCATCTGCAGGACGGATAACATTAAGGTTAGGCATTGAACGCACACTTGCCAATTGTTCGATTGGTTCGTGAGTAGGTCCATCTTCACCAACTGCTACTGAGTCGTGTGTCATAACATAAGTTACTGGCAAGTTTTGAAGTGCTGCCATACGTACTGCTGGAAGCAAGTAGTTTGAGAAGACGAAGAAAGTACCACCATAAACACGAGTACCACCATGAAGAGCAATACCATTCATCGCTGCAGCCATAGCAAACTCACGTACACCGAACCAAATATTACGTCCAGCATAGTTGTCTGGTTGGAAATCAGACTCAGCCTTAACCATAGTATTGTTAGAAGCTGAAAGGTCTGCTGAACCTCCCCAGAATGAAGGAACTTGTTCAGAAATCTGTTGGATAGCTTGTTGGCTTGACACACGGCTAGCTACTGCTGAACCCAATTCATGAGCATTCAAGTCAACGTGTACAGGTTCATTCGCAAAGGCAGCCTTGTATTCAGCAGCCAATTCTGGGTAAGCAGCTTCATATTCTGCAAATTTAGTTTGCCAAGCATTTTCAGCAGCTTCACCACGGAATTTAATACCAACTTCGAAACGACGAGCGACTTCATCTGGAACTGTAAAGGCTGGGGCATCATAACCATAAACATCTTTTGCGTGATCAATGCCGTCTTGACCAATTGGAGCACCGTGGACAGCTGATGTTCCTTGGCCTTCAGCTCCGTAACCAATGATTGTCTTAACTTCGATAATAGATGGTTTATCTGTCTCAGCCTTAGCTTCTTCAATAGCTTTAGCAATAGCTTCCAAATCATTACCATCTTTAACAAGAATGTGTTGCCAACCATAAGCTTCAAACTTAGCCTTAACATCTTCTGTGAAAGCCATTGAAGTTGGTCCATCAAGTGAGATATCATTTGAATCGTAAAGAAGTACCAACTTACCAAGTTTAAGGTGACCAGCAAGACTAGCAGCTTCTTGAGAAACACCTTCCATCAAACAACCATCGCCATGGAGGGCATAAGTATAATGGTCAACAATATCAAAACCAGGTTTGTTAAATTTAGCTGCCAAGTGCGCTTCAGCCATTGCCATACCTACAGCATTAGCAATTCCTTGACCAAGAGGACCTGATGTTGCTTCAACACCATCAGTATGATTAACTTCAGGGTGACCTGGAGTCTTAGAACCCCATTGACGGAAGTTCTTCAAATCATCCATTGATACATCATAGCCTGAAAGGTGCAAGAGGCTATAAAGCAAAGCAGAACCATGACCTGCAGAAAGAACAAAACGGTCACGGTTTGTCCAGTTACGGCTAGTCTTTGGATTAACATTCATCACATGGTTCCAAAGTACATATGCCATTGGCGCTGCACCCATAGGAAGACCTGGGTGTCCAGAATTCGCGGCTTGAATGGCCTCGATCGAAAGCGAACGAATAGTGCTGACCGCCATTTGGTCAATTGCATCAAAAGTCATGATTTCTAATTCTCCTCTTCTTGGAAAAATGCGGAGCAAACAGACTATCAGTGCCTGCGCTCTAGTTATACTACTCTCATTATAGCATATTATCTGCCTCTTGGGACAATCCAATTGTACTTGCCTAGGCTCAAAGTTTTAAAAAATCCAAACAAAAAGATAGGGCTTACAAAATAGGAGTTTTTGTTCTACATTTAAGCACCTTTGCTCCCCAAAACAGGATAAGAGAAACCTGGCTTTTTTTAGAAAAACACTTAAGACAAACAAGAAAAAAGCCGAGGGAAACCTCGACTTTATCTAAAATTATTTAACGAAGTCAAGCAATGCCAAGAAGCTTTCAGCTTCAAGTGATGCACCACCTACAAGAGCTCCGTCAACGTCTGGACAAGCCATGTATTCAGCAACGTTTTCAGGTTTAACTGATCCACCGTATTGAACACGTACTTTGTCGGCAACTTCTTGACCAAAATCAGCAGCTACAACGTCACGAACAACTTTACACATTTTTTGTGCGTCGTCTTGTGAAGCTGATTTACCAGTACCGATAGCCCAGATTGGTTCGTAGGCGATTACTGTTGAAGCGACTTGTTCTGCAGTCAATCCAGCAAGAGCAGCTGAAACTTGAGCACCTACGAATTCTGCTGCTTTACCAGCTTCGTAAGTTTCAAGTGATTCACCACAACAGATGATTGGAAGCATACCGTTAGCAAAGATTGCTTTTGCTTTTTTGTTGATGTCTTCATCAGTTTCGTGGAAGTAGTCACGACGTTCTGAGTGACCGATAACAACGTAGTCAGTACCGATTTCTTTCAAAACTTGTGGGCTAGTTTCACCAGTGAAGGCACCAGCATTTTCAAAGTAAGTGTTTTGTGCAGCAACTTTAAGGTCTGAACCTTTAGCGGCAGCAAGTACAGCTGTCAAGTCAACTGCAGGAGCTGCGATACCAGCTTCAACAAGATCTGATGAAGGAAGTTTTGATGCTACAGCTTCAACGAATGCTTTTGCTTCTTCTGGATTTTTGTTCATTTTCCAGTTACCAGCGATAAATGGTTTACGTGACATTTCACATACCTCTTCTTTTATTTATTTACTCGTTTATTTTATCACAAATCCCTTACTATTACTAGGATTTTAGGAAAATTCCGAAAACTCAACCTGCTTTATGTCTATTTATCACTATCAAAACTTAGCTTAAGCATCTAAAATACCTTAAAAGTATAAAATCACAAGTATTTTTAAACACCAAAAAGAGCCGAGTAAACTCGACTCTCTCAATTATTGTCTGACGAATAATTGTATTGGGAACTTAATATTAATTAAGCTTCGATTTCAGATACGATACCTGAACCAACAGTACGTCCACCTTCACGGATAGAGAATGTTGTACCTTGTTCAACGGCGATTGGGTGGATCAACTCAACGTCGATAGTCACGTTATCACCAGGCATAACCATTTCAGTACCTGCAGGAAGTTCGATTGAACCTGTTACGTCAGTTGTACGGAAGTAGAACTGTGGACGGTAGTTGTTGAAGAATGGAGTGTGACGTCCACCTTCTTCTTTAGAAAGGATGTAAACTTCACCTTTGAATTTAGTGTGTGGGTTGATTGAACCAGGTGCAGCCAATACTTGACCACGTTCGATTTCATCACGTTGGATACCACGAAGAAGAACACCGACGTTATCTCCGGCAATACCTTCGTCAAGTTGTTTACGGAACATTTCAACACCAGTAACAACTGCTTTTTGGATGTCTTCTTTAAGACCAACGATTTCAACTTCGTCATTGACACGAACAACACCACGGTCGATACGTCCTGAAGCAACAGTACCACGACCAGTGATTGAGAATACGTCTTCGACTGGAAGCAACAATGGTTTGTCAGTGTCACGTTCTGGTTCTGGAATGTATTCGTCAACAGTGTTCATCAAGTCCATGATGATGTCTTCGTATTTAGAATCACCTTCAAGAGCTTTAAGAGCTGAACCTTGGATAACTGGAATGTCATCACCTGGGAAATCGTATTCTGAAAGAAGGTCACGGATTTCCATTTCAACCAATTCAAGCAATTCTTCATCGTCAACCAAGTCAACTTTGTTCATGAAGACGATAAGGTGTTTAACACCAACCTGACGTGAAAGAAGGATGTGCTCACGAGTTTGTGGCATTGGTCCGTCAGTAGATGCTACTACAAGGATCGCACCGTCCATTTGAGCGGCACCAGTGATCATGTTTTTAACGTAGTCCGCGTGTCCTGGCGCATCGATGTGAGCGTAGTGACGTTTTTCAGTTTCGTACTCAACGTGTGCAGTGTTGATTGTGATACCACGTTCACGTTCTTCTGGAGCAGCGTCGATTGAAGCGTAGTCTTTTGGTGTGTTAACTGCGCTAGGAAGACGACGAGCCAATACAGTTGTGATAGCAGCTGTCAAAGTAGTTTTACCGTGGTCAACGTGTCCGATTGTACCAATGTTAACGTGTGGTTTACTACGATCGTATTTTTCTTTTGCCATTTAGGAAAAGCCTCCAATAAAATATATTTTATAGATAGACAGTAGGCAATACAGTCTAACTTTACTCTACTATTCTATCAAAATGTCATAGAATTGCAAGTATTTTATATAGTTTTCAGTTTTTCTTTAGAGTAATTACAAATATTCCTTTCAATAATTCTATTTCTACTGCTCCTATTAGCTTTCACTATCTTCATACTACTGCCTAACACCATCTAACGAAAAAAGAAGCCGTATTAACGACTTCTTCTTAAAGGCACGATTTTTTCATCTTGATTTTCCAATTCTTGAGTCTGAGATAACTCATCCTCAATCGCTTGAACAATATTATCACGCTTTTCATTAGCAGCGATGTTCAAGACAAAGGCTATCCCAACTGAAGTCACTAAAAGAGAGTTACCTCCTTGCGAAAGGAAGGGGAAGGTAACCCCTGTTGATGGAATCAGCCCTGAGATTCCTCCGATGTTAACGAAGACCTGCATTAGCATTAAGGCACCTACACCCAATGCCATCATAGAGTTAAAAGGATTTCGTGCCTTGACTCCCACAATCATAACACGAAGAATGAGGAAAAAGAGGAGGGCCAGAATCAAGCCAGCTCCGATAAGACCTAACTCTTCAATTACAATTGAAAACACAAAGTCTGTTGTAGCTTCTGGGAGATAACCAGTTTTTTCAATCGAATTTCCAAGTCCAAGGCCGAACCAGCCCCCATTACTCATAGCATAGTATGAATGAGATAGCTGAAGACCAGATCCTGTCAAATCCTTGAACGGATTAAAATATGCTGCGAAACGCTTGGCAACATATCCAAAGATAGGTACCTTAGCCATGGTTTGAACCCCAACCAAGGCAATTAACCCAAGGAAGGCTGACGAAATCCCAACAATACTGGCAAACAAGGCCGTAAACCAACGGTAGCCAACACCAGAAATTGAAAACATCACTACTGTAGTCAACACAATGATAGCCGCATTCCCCAAGTCAGGTTGGATAGCAACCAAACCGATCATTACAAGCAAATAGACACGCCAGTCATTAAGTTCCTTACCATTCCTAGGAATCCATCTATTCTTCGTCAGGGCTTGGTAGTCATAACGTTCTATGGCAGACTGTTTTTTTGAAAAGGTGTGTGCCAAAAACCAAACAACAATGATTTTAAGGTACTCCGCTGGTTGGAAAGACAAGGGACCTAGCACAATCCAACCATTGGCACCATTGATTTCCCTGGTGAAAAATTTGGCAATGACCAAAAGTAAAATCTCAAAGGCAATAACAACACCCAAAAGCTTATCTTTCCTGAGAAAGTTCAATTTCAGTCGGTAGATGAAAAAAATAGAGAACAAGGATACCAACCAAAAGGCTCCTTGGTTTATAACAGATGCGAAGGGATTGGCTCCCAAGGCTACTAAACGAGCACTTGTTGTTGAATACACTACTATTAAACCAACTATGGATAAGATTAAATAAGGTATCAAGATGGTGTAATCTAAAAGATGCTTCTTTTCAATTTTCATATCTTTAAAAAACTCATACTTTCTATTACGTTACTCTACATTTTCTCTTAAAATATAAAGCTAACAGCTTATATTATAACACTTTGATACCTTAAACTAAAGTAAAAGCTAAATTAACCGTTTTCAGGACTGGAAATCTGATTTTTTATCTTACCTTCAGATAGGTTTTACAATGAACTTTCTTTGATAACTTTGCTACTTCTCATGTTTTCTTTTACGACAAATAAAAAACGGGACCAAAGTCTCGTTTTTTTTGTCTTATTTTGTACCGACACTGATACGATTAAGTGCTCGACGGAGAGCAACCTGAGCACGTTGAACTTCATCAATACGGTCAGATTTAGTTGCTTCTTCCAAGTCACGTTCGGCACGTTGCTTGGCACGTTCGGCACGAGAAACGTCAATGTCGCGTTCACGTTCTGCTGAATCGGCAACGATAGTAATAAAATCATCTTTAACTTCGATGATACCACCGTTTACGGCAATCCAATCGACGTGACTCTCGTCATCCACACGACGAACCTTGAGTTCATCCACTTCAAGTGGCGCAATCAAGTTAATATGGCCTGGCAAGATACCAATTTGACCATCTTTAGTAACCGCGTGGATAAAGCTGGCATGGTGGTCATATTTCAGACCATCCGGAGTTACCACTTGTACGGTCATTTGTGCCATATCTTCACCTCATTAGTAGCCCATAGCTTTAGCTTTAGCTACTACATCCTCAATTGGACCTACGCTACGGAAGGCATCTTCTGGAAGATTGTCATATTTACCTTCAAGGATTTCTTTAAAGCTACGAACGGTTTCAGCAACTGGAACATAAGAACCTGGTTGACCTGTAAACTGTTCAGCAACGTTAAAGTTTTGTGACAAGAAGAATTGGATACGACGAGCACGTCCAACCAATGTTTTTTCTTCGTCTGACAATTCATCCATACCAAGGATAGCGATAATATCTTGCAATTCACGGTAACGTTGAAGCACACGTTGAACTTCAGTCGCAACAGCATAGTGTTCTTCACCAACAATTTCAGGTGAAAGGGCACGTGAGCTTGATGCCAATGGGTCAACGGCTGGGTAAATACCCATTTGTGTCAACTTACGTTCAAGGTTGGTTGTTGAATCCAAGTGAGCAAATGCTGTAGCTGGCGCTGGGTCAGTATAGTCATCGGCTGGAACGTAGATGGCTTGGATTGATGTAACAGAACCTTTTTTAGTTGATGTGATACGTTCTTGCAATTGACCCATTTCAGTAGCAAGTGTAGGTTGGTAACCAACGGCTGATGGCATACGACCAAGAAGGGCAGAAACCTCAGAACCTGCTTGAGTGAAACGGAAGATGTTATCGATGAAGAGAAGCACGTCTTGACCTTCGACATCACGGAAGTATTCCGCAATTGTCAAACCAGTAAGTGCAACACGCATACGTGCTCCAGGTGGTTCGTTCATTTGACCGAAGACCATGGCTGTTTTCTCAATAACGCCAGATTCTTTCATTTCCCAGTAAAGGTCATTACCTTCACGTGTACGTTCACCAACACCTGTAAACACGGAAATACCACCGTGCTCTTGGGCAATGTTGTGAATCAACTCTTGAATAAGAACGGTTTTACCAACACCGGCACCACCAAAGAGTCCGACTTTACCACCTTTAAGGTAAGGGGCAAGCAAGTCGATAACTTTAATCCCTGTTTCAAGGATTTCAGTAGATGTTGACAATTCATCGAAAGTTGGTGCTTTTTTGTGAATTGGTTCACGCTCTGCATCTTCTGCAAAAGGTGCTTCCAAGTCAATGGTATCACCAAGAACGTTAAAGACACGTCCAAGGGTATCTTTACCAACAGGAACGCTGATTGGACGACCAGTGTCCAGAACTTCTAGTCCACGAGTCAATCCATCAGTAGATTCCATGGCAATGGTACGAACCACACCTTCTCCAAGTTCAAGAGCTACTTCGAGCACGATACGTTTAGACTTTTGTTCATCAGTATAAACGACCAATGCATTGTTAATCTCAGGGAGTTTATCACCGGCTGCAAACGCTACGTCTACAACAGGACCAACAACCTGAGCAATTTTGCCTGAGCTCATTGTTTTCTCCTTATGATAGTTTTTTGGATGACAATCATCCCTTTTTCATGTGTGTCTAATTAAGACAAATCTCTAGCTATTCAAGTGCACTTGCACCACCAACAATTTCAGTAATTTCCTGAGTGATGGCAGCTTGACGCGCACGGTTATATTGGATTGTCAAATCGTTAATCACATTCTTAGCATTATCAGTGGCTGTCTGCATTGCAGTCATACCCGCTGCGTGCTCAGCTGTTTTGGCATCTACGATAGCACCGTAGATAAGACTCTCCGCATATTGTGGTAAGAGTTGATCCAAAATAGTGTCACGATCTGGTTCCAATTCAAACTTGGTCAACACATGACCTTCTGATTCATTGGGATCCAAATCAGCGATAGGAAGCATTTGTTCCACACGAACTTCGCTAGACAAACTGTTAACATGGTGGTTATAGCACACATAGAGTTCATCAAAAAGTTCATTTTGATACATTCCTACAGCTTTAGAAATGATTTTTCCGACTTGATCAAAACTAGGTTGATCTTCAAGGCCACGAAGTTCAAAAGCAACATTCATGTTACGAGCCTTGAAGAAATCTGAACCTGTTCCACCAATGGAAATGATAGCATATTCATCTTCAGAATCATGGTCACGTTTAATCATGTCCAACACAGCTTTAAGAATTGTTGAGTTATAACCTCCAACAAGTCCTTTATCTGAAGTAATGACAATGTAACCTGTCTTACGAACTGGACGTGCATCCAACATTGGATTTGACGAACCATTAATTAATTCTGAATGTAGAAGATCTGTTGTGATCTGTCTAATTTTTGAGGCATAGATTTGGAAATCTTTAGCAGCTTGCTCAGAACGTGTCAATTTTGATGCAGAAACCATTTGCATGGCTCCTGTGATCTGACTCGTTTTCTTTGTTGAAGCAATTTTTGCTTGGATTTCTCTTAGAGAGCCTGCCATATGCTGTCCTCCCTATTTCTATTTGTATTCTGACTGATCTTTGAAAGCTTGGATAGCTTCATTAAGTACAGATTCCTCAGGAATATCCTTAGTTGTACGAATAGTTTCAAAGATATCCTCATGGTGACTATCAAAGTAGTCATAGAGTGCTTCTTCAAAATCCAAGATTTGATCAACCGGAACACTATCCAAGAAACCGTGTGTCAAAGCGTAAAGGATAACAACTTGTTTCTCAACTGGAAGTGGTTTATGAAGCGGTTGTTTCAAAACTTCGATTGTACGACGACCACGGTTCAATTTCGCTTGAGTCGCAGCATCCAAATCTGAACCAAATTGCGTAAAGGCTTCAAGTTCACGATATGAAGCCAAGTCAAGACGAAGTGTACCAGCAACCTTCTTCATCGCTTTAATTTGCGCTGATCCACCTACACGTGATACGGAAGAACCCGCATCAATGGCTGGACGAATACCTGAGTTAAACAAGTTTTCTTGCAAGAAGATTTGTCCATCTGTGATTGAGATAACGTTTGTTGCGATATAAGCTGAGATATCTCCGGCTTGCGTTTGGATGATTGGCAAGGCAGTAATTGAACCACCACCAAGATCATCTGAAACTTTAGCTGAACGTTCCAAAAGACGTGAGTGGAGATAGAAGACATCCCCTGGGTAGGCTTCACGACCTGGTGGACGACGGAGAAGCAATGAAAGTTCACGGTAGGCCACGGCTTGTTTAGACAAATCATCATAAACAATCAAGACGTGTTTTCCGTTATACATGAACTCTTCAGCCATTGCAACACCAGCGTAAGGTGCGATGTAAAGCAATGGTGATGGTTGTGATGCTGAGGCAGTCACAACGATTGTGTAATCAAGAGCACCATGTTTACGGAGAGTTTCTACTTGTGTACGAACTGTTGATTCTTTTTGACCAATAGCCACATAAATACAGATCATATCTTGTCCTTTTTGGTTCAAGATAGCATCAATGGCTACTGAAGTTTTACCAGTTTGGCGGTCTCCGATGACCAACTCACGTTGACCACGTCCAATTGGAACCAAGGCATCAATGGCCTTAAGACCAGTTTGCAATGGCTCAGAAACTGATTTACGTTGCATAACACCTGGAGCAGGTGTTTCAACTGGACGGAAACCTGTTGTTTCGATGTCACCAAGACCATCAACTGGTTGCCCAAGTGGGTTTACTACACGACCAATAAGGGCTTCACCAACTGGAACTTCCATGATTTTTCCAGTACGTTTAACAATATCGCCTTCACGAATTGCTACGAAATCCCCCAAGATAATGATACCGACATCATTAGATTCAAGGTTTTGGGCCATACCATAGGCACCATTTTCAAATTCGAGCAACTCACCACTCATGGCATTATCAAGACCACGAGCACGTGCGATACCGTCACCGATATAGGTAACGACACCAGTTTCAGTGACGTCAAAGTTTGGCTGGAAGTTTTCAATTTGCTTTTTAATTAAAGCGCTAATTTCTTGTGCGTTAATTGCCAAAAGTCACACCACTTTCTATTTCAAATTCGTTTTAAAGGTTTGCAATTGACTGCGAATTGACGTGTCAACAACCTTATTTTTTGCTTTGATGACGAATCCTCCGATGAGGTCCTCATCAATTTTTTCTACTAAACGACGTGTCTTAATCTCAAATTTTTGTGAAACAATCGCCAAAAGTCGGGCTTTTTGTTCCTCAGACAAGGGACTTGCTGATGTCACTGTGACATCGTAACTATTGTCTTCTTGGTCAAAGAGCTCAAGGACCAATTTCAACACATCATAGAGAATGTTGGCACGGTCATTGAGTAAGATTACCTCAAGAAAATTGTTCATATACACTGAACAAGACTCTTGAAACAAGCTCAAACTTTCTTTTTTAGCTTCACTTGTCACATTTTCCTGCGACAAGAAGGTTTTTAGATTTGTTTCAGCAAAAACTGTTAGGATTTGCCTTACTTCTTCTTGGATTGTTGACACGGCGTCTTGTTCAAAAGCGACTTCTACCAGGCTTCTGGCATACTGCTCAACAAGAGCTTGTGTTTTCTTATCCATTAAGCATCTCCTAATTGATCAAGATAGCTATCAATCAAGTCAGATTGCGCTTTAGCATCAAGGTTTTGTTTCATAACTTTTTCCGCCAAGAGGACAGTCAAGTCTGCAACTTCACCTTTAACGCCAGCAAGTGCTTCCACACGGCTTTGGGCAATGTCTTGATTTGCTTTTTCTTTCAAGCGTTTAGCTTCATCATGTGCTTCTGCAATGATTTTTGATTCTTGAGTTTTACCAGTTTCCTTGGCCCCATCAATAATTTGAGCTGCCTCAGTGCGAGCACCTGCCAACTCATCTTGACGTTTTTGTGCCAAGCTTTCTGCTTCTTGACGAGCATTTTCAGCACTATCAATATCTGTGGCAATTTTCTTTTCACGAGCAGCAAAGATTCCTGTAATTTGATCCCATGCGAATTTACGGATGAGGTAATACAAGAGAAAAACTGAGCCGAGTGTGATAATGATATTACCAAGTGTCGTACTATTAATAAGTATTGACATTTCATTTCTCCCTTTCTTAATTATTCTTCGTTGACTTTATCACCAATATAGTTTGAACTTAGGATAATAAAGACATAGGCTTGGATAAAGCCGATAAAGGCTGAAAAGGCAACCCAGACAAGGTTCAAAGCAAAGGATACAGGTGCTGCAAAAGCAGACCAGGTCACCAATTGAAGAATCAAGCCAGTAAGTACCTCACCAGAATAAATGTTACCAAACAAACGCAAGGCCAATGAAGCAGGGTTGGTTAATTGTTCCAAAATGTTCATTGGGAGCATAGCTGGGTATGGTGAAAGGTAGCCCTTTAGATAGCCTTTAAACCCTTTTTTACGGATCCCCTCAATATGACTAATGAGGGTAATAATCAAAGAAAGAGTGATAGTAACACCGAAGTTCGATGTTGGAGAAGTCCAAAAATTGTAATGCTCACTTTTTACAGACACAAGCAAACCTAAGTTGTTTGCTGTAAAAACAAAGGTGAAAATTACAAACAAGAGCAAACTATAATTCTTCGTGAATTTCCCAAGACTTTGAGAAATGGTACTATTCACAAACTCATAGATGAACTCAAGCACATTTTGTTTTCCCTTTGGTTTAATGGTCATCTTACGACTTGACCAAAAAACCACTCCAAAAACGATAATTACTGTCAAGAGAGACATGGCAAGGACAGTCAAGTCAAAATCAATCCCAAATAATGAGACGGTTGGATTACTTGTAGTTTCCACTGCTCATCCCTCCTTCATCTTTTATTTGTCTATTAGACAATGTAGCTAAGGGCAAACAATACGAAGAAGGTACCTTCGATAAAGGCAACACCAGTAAACATCAATGTTTGAAGTTTGCTAAACATCTCAGGTTGGCGAGCTGCAGCTTTAGCGATATTGGCAACGAGGATACCCTCACCAACAGATACACCCATAACGGCCAAACCGAGGGCTAAGATAGTTAGATTCATAGTAGAATTCTCCTTTTAATTTTTTTTACCCTGTTATTTTAGTCCTATTTTCCACGAAAGTCAATGAATTGACGGTTTTTAAGACGTTTTCACTGACTTTACCTAACGTTTTCATTTTACTTACACAAGCGTTTACTTTTAATGAAAAACTTTCTGCTTATTTCATAAAAACAAGCCTAACCTTGTGAGATTAGACTTGTTTGGGAGATTTATGAAAAAAGAAAGATACACTGTCTGACTTAAAACCAGAACATGTGAGCGCTACCGAACGACGTTCAGTAATACTTATTAGGATGACTATAGTATAACTTGAGTTCCTTAAAGAAAGCTGAAGGCGGGAATTATTTATAAAATATGAAAATAATTATTTATTCTTCGCCACCCATCCGAAAGTGTGTAGATATATGTTATGTCAGTTACCCACTTTTGATTGATTTTATCTGTTGAAAAATCACGATTTAACAAATCAGGGTATTCTTTAGCTTCTTGTTTTGACAATGAAGCAGGTCGGTATTTCTTTCTGACGATCGAACGAATATTTAATTCAGTCATCAGTTTTTGTACTCTCTTTTCAGAAATCTGGTATCCCTTTTCCAATAAATCTTTATGGATTTTTGGAGCACCATATCGCTTAGAAGAGGCAAGATAAGAGATCATAATCTCCTTTTTAAAGAAGTTTATTTTCTTGATCTCGTTGGCTTGGTTGGTGGCTTTTAAAGGCGTAGTAGCTAGACCGTGAAACTTGGAATAGGTTACACGTCACCTTAATATAAAACTGGTGACTAGCATAAAGATGATCGATCATTTGAAAGATAGTAGAATCTTTTATTTCTTCGCAAAGATCGTCAAGGCTTTTTTAAGATTTCATTTTCCTCCTTCATTTTAGCCATCTCTTTGCGCATTTGTTGGAGTTCATGAAGGGATACATTTTGATCTTTAAATTTCCCATATAGTTGAAGCCATTTGTATATAGTTTGGTTGGCAACTCCGTACTCTTTGACTAAATCTGAAACAGGCTGTCCTGCTTCATGCAATTGAACAATTGTTTCCTTGAACTCTTTGGTATATTTTTGGCTCATTTGGACATCTCCTTTTGGTTAGATACTATTCCACCAAAACGTGTCCATAAAATCATACTAACATCAATGTAAAAGCAAATTATAATTTTCAGTATTCTTAGCCATAAACATTTCCTCAAAAATTAATCTATCACAATTATACCTCAAAAAGGATATTTAATCATGTTTTTATCTTAAATTAGTGCCCTAAAGTTAATAGTTTTCATAATCTTTCACTCCTCCCTTAGGAAAGTCAACATTTACCAAGTGTTTAGCATTCCACTTGATAATGAAATGCTGTGCCCTTCTATCCAATTTATTAATGGTCTTGAAAAAGTTAAAATATAGCAAACCTAATATCTAGCTATTACGCATAATCCTCTCATCATGAGAATAGAGTTCTTAGCTACCATTAAAACACTCCTGCTTCGCAAAGTCAGCTTCTTGGTTCCCATAAAGATCCGCTATCTTTTTCAGTCAAAATCTATGAAAAAAATCTGATTTAGAATATTGTAAGCACTCGTCTATCTCGTCTATAAAGACAGTTTTTCATTCAGTTCATCTGACGAACGGACTAAAGTTGATATAGCCATAAAATTACTGCTTCTTGAAATAAAAGATAGTTTAGTTTTGATGTAGTTTTTCGGAAGTTAGTTTTATTTTATCTAAAAATTTTCTTAAAGAAATTCGAAAATTTTCCTTCATTAAATCTTCGCATTTGTTTTTCAACAAAAAGTCTTGTCTTTTCATCTGAATATTCTAATTCTTTATTCGGTAATAACTTTTTTAGAACCTCCCTAACATAATCGTCAAGAACTATTGAAATGCGCTCAATCTCATTTTGGTCAAATTTTATTCTATTTCCATGAGTATGCTGCGACCTAATCTTATATGCAATGGCAATGTTATCAACTATTTTTTGCTTTTCTGTCGATTCCTCTGACAATAAATTAGCTGTAATATACTTTAGCTTTCTTCCCATTCTACGCGTACCGTCTCCAAAGGCATATAAGCACTGTAGAACTTGCATATATTTATCAATTTTAGAAGCGAGTAAACTATTCTTACGTGCTTCTTGTAAATAGACAAGGGCTCTAGAATAACTTGCAAATTTACTTCTATCTATTTTATCGTTTTCAAATGAAGTATAATGATTGGTAATATGATTTCTCTCAATTTCTTTGGTTCCTATACGAGAATTTATAATTGGAAATACTAATTCATAATATTTTTTTATACTCTTAATTTCTCTGCCGTCAACTGAAACCACTTGATGACTCCCATTTGCCATTGTATAATTCATATCAGAATTTGAAGCAGAATAATACCCATTCTCAATAATCGTATAAGCTAAATTCGATTGTACACAAGAATCTTTCAAAAGCCAAATAGCAGTTGATAAAGAGACAAATTTAATTAGAAGATTATAATAATACTCGCCGTAAACTCTATCAGCAAGCTCTTTAATTTTTTGGTTTTTTATAGCTTCACTAGCCAATTGTTGATGATTTAATTTATCCTCATGCGAAAATTTTATTTCTTCAATCAAAGATAATTTATTCAAAAATTCTTCTAATCTGACACTACCAAAATATTCTTTAAATTGTTTTGAAAATTTCTTGTGATTTAAAAAATAATTTTTAGATAGGTCAACTTTTATAGATACACTAATCTCATCACTATCTCTAATAAAATTAAACAGCTTCAAATCTGTTTCACTAACTCCTAGAAAATTTAATTCCATAGTAATTATATTCATTATCTTCTCCTTAATCATTTAGTATGAGATCAATTATACCAAAAAAACACGGCATTCCGCCGTGCTTCTTTGTTTATTTAACCAATTTCTTCATTTCTTCAATACGTACGACTGTCGCATCGTATTTAGCTTGGTAATCTTCTTGTTTGTCGCGTTCTTTTTGGACGACTTCTGGTTTGGCATTGGCTACGAAGCGCTCGTTAGAGAGTTTCTTACCAACCATAGCCAGTTCTTTTTGCCATTTAGCCAATTCTTTTTCAAGACGGGCCAATTCTTCTTCGACATTAAGAAGGTCAGCGAGTGGCAAGTAGATTTCTGCGCCTGTGATGATGCTTGACATAACCAAGTCAGGTACTTCGACATCTGCTGCAATTTCCAAGTGTTCTGGGTTTGTGAAGCGTTTGATGTAGTTGACATTGTCATTGAAGAAGGCATCGAGCTTGCTATCACTAGTCTTGATCAAGATGGTGATTGGCTTGCTTGGTGCTACATTCACTTCAGCACGTGAGTTACGAACGGAGCGAATCACGTCTTTAAGAGCTTCTACACCAGCTGCTGCTGCTTCGTTTTCAAACTCTGGACGAACCACTGGGTATTCAGCAGTCACGATTGTTCCTTCAGAGATTTGGCCATAGATTTCTTCAGTCACGAATGGCATGATTGGGTGAAGGAGACGCAAGATTTGATCCAAGGTGTAAAGAAGAACCGAACGAGTGATGACTTTTTCGTCCTCATTGTCGCTATAAAGCACTTCCTTAGTTAACTCAACATACCAGTCCGCAAACTCATCCCAGATGAAGTTGTAGAGGATGTGACCAGCCACACCGAATTCAAACTTATCAAAGTTTTCAGTGACTTTTCCAATAGTTTCGTTGAGGTTGTGGAGAATCCAACGGTCTGTCACGTTACCTGCTTGGCCAACAGCCACTTTAGCTACATTTTCACGCGCCACATCCAAGGTCAATCCTTCATTGTTCATGAGAATGTAACGAGAGATATTCCAAATCTTGTTAATGAAGTTCCAAGACGCATCCATTTTCTCATAAGAGAAACGCACGTCTTGCCCTGGTGCAGAACCGTTTGAAAGGAACCAACGGAGGGCATCGGCACCGTATTTCTCGATAACATCCATTGGGTCAATACCGTTACCGAGTGATTTAGACATCTTACGTCCTTGCTCATCACGAATAAGTCCGTGGATAAGGACATTCTTAAATGGTTGGCGTCCTGTGAATTCCAATGATTGGAAGATCATACGAGACACCCAGAAGAAGATGATATCGTAACCAGTAACCAAGGTTGAAGTTGGGAAGTAACGTTTGAAGTCTTCTGCTTCCACTTCAGGCCAACCCATAGTTGAGAATGGCCAGAGGGCAGAACTGAACCAAGTATCCAAGACATCTTCGTCTTGTTTCCATCCATCACCTTCTGGTGCTTCTTCACCAACGTACATTTCACCCTCAGCATTGTACCAGGCAGGGATTTGGTGACCCCACCAGAGCTGACGAGAAATAACCCAATCGTGGACATTTTCCATCCATTGAAGGAAGGTATCGTTGAAACGAGGTGGGTAGAATTCTACTTTGTCGTCTGTATCTTGGTTTGCGATAGCATTTTTCGCCAATTGATCCATCTTAACGAACCATTGTGTAGACAAGCGTGGCTCAACAGGCACACCTGTACGCTCTGAGTGACCAACTGAGTGAGTCATTTTCTCAATTTCAACAAGGGCACCGATTTCTTCCAATTTCTTAACAACAGCCTTACGAGCTTCAAAGCGGTCCATGCCGTTGAATTCACCAGCCAATTCATTCATGGTACCATCATCGTTCATGACATTGACTTGTGGCAAGTTATGACGTTGACCAACCAAGAAGTCATTAGGGTCATGGGCAGGTGTGATTTTAACCACACCAGTACCAAACTCAGGGTCTGCGTGTTCGTCCCCAACGATTGGGATTGGCTTGTTCAAGATTGGCAAGATAACATTTTTACCAATCAAATCTTTATAGCGGTCATCGTTTGGGTTAACCGCTACGGCAGTATCCCCAAACATAGTTTCAGGACGTGTTGTTGCCACTTCAAGGGCACGTGAACCATCTTCCAACATGTAGTTCATGTGGTAGAAGGCACCTTCCACATCCTTGTGAATAACCTCGATATCAGAGAGGGCTGTACGGGCTTTGGGATCCCAGTTGATGATGAATTCACCACGGTAAATCCAACCTTTTTTGTAAAGCTCTACAAAGACCTTGCGAACGGCTTTTGACAAACCTTCGTCAAGGGTGAAACGCTCACGAGAGTAGTCTACAGAGAGTCCCATCTTACCCCATTGTTGCTTGATAGTTGAGGCATACTCGTCTTTCCATTCCCAAACTTTATCAAGGAATTTTTCACGGCCAAGGTCATAACGAGAAATGTCGTCTTCAGCCAAACGTGCTTCAACCTTAGCTTGAGTGGCAATACCTGCGTGGTCCATACCAGGAAGCCAAAGCGTATCAAAACCTTGCATACGTTTTTGACGGATGATAATATCTTGCAAAGTAGTATCCCAAGCGTGACCAAGGTGAAGTTTACCAGTTACGTTTGGTGGTGGAATAACGATTGAATAAGGCTTAGCCTTTTTATCGCCAGAAGGCTTGAAAACATCCTCATCAAGCCATTTTTGGTAACGACCAGCCTCAACCTCGGCTGGATTGTATTTAGGTGAAAGTTCTTTAGACATGTGTGTTCTCCTTTTATTCTGTTAAATAATAATATTTGCCGTCTTTTGATATTATTTTAGTTTCTTTTTTGAGTAAATTCTCAGTTGTATTTTTTATCTCAAGTGAATTATCTAATTGTTTATAAATTTGTGTGATTACAGAATTAGGTATTTCATTATATTTCCAATCATTGACAATCATTCCAGGAATTTCGAATAATAATCCTTCCCAACCTTGCTTAGCATATCTCTTATTATCCAAATCAAGTGCAAATGTTTTGATGCTCTCATCATGCCATTGATTTAATAAATTTCTAGCATCAGTAGATTGTTCAATATAAATGTTATATAAAGAATAACAATGATCAGAAGATACGGTACCCTTGTTTAATAGATAAATTAACCTTCCAATTTCTTCTAAAATCGAGAGCAAGTATTGTTGAAAGCTAATTAATCTATCAACTTCCTCGATACTCTCTTTGTACTTATCAAATTCATTGTTATGACCTTTAGAAACAATATTTTCTATCGTTAAATTGACTTGCTGTAATAATTCAACTGCATCATCTCTATATCGACTTAAGTCATCTAGAGAACGTTTTCTCAATTCATCATTTTCAATGATTTCGATATTAAATTTGGATATGTTACCAACTTTTCCTATTAAAGCTATTATTCTAGCTTTAAATTCAGTCTGTTGAAAATCATATATTTTATCGATTCCTTCTTGCATTTCGGTCATTTTAGTATCAATTTGAGCCATATAATATTGACCTACAACCATGGAGGAAATATTCATTACATCAGCTACTGTATTTGAGATAGCTGTTAAATTTTCAGCATCTATTGGTATAAGATTGGCTTGACCTGCAAGCTTATTATTTATGTTGTAACCACCGCGAAAAGCTCCCTGTAATTTTTTCGAATCATAAAGTTTTGCTTCAGGTGGGATAATTACTTGATAAATATTACCTTCTTTAACTTTATTTAATAACTCTTCAATAGATTTATTTTTGACATGATTGTTGAAGTTTTGAACAATTTGAGGCACAAGAGCATCTAATTTCGCTACAACATTTCCATCTGAAATCTCATGAATAGGTTTTTCATCAAGATTAATCTCTGTAGGTAAGAACTCAATTTTAGGCATTAGAGCTAAAAATTCCTCGTTTATTGGAGATACTTCATAATCAGTATTTGGGATAATTTCATTAGAATAACTAATATCCAACTTTTTCTTTTTTTTCTTTTTTATAAAAGTAAAAACTTAGAAGTATAAGCAATAAGATAACAAACCATTTCATTTCTCCTCCTCCCACTCACTCCTAAGAAAGCCATGCCTCAACTTATCACAGCGCTTGCCTCAAGCATCTTTGCGGTCTCGAATGCGAGCTTCAAGGGTAAAGCCAAGCTTCTCAGCGACTAGTTCTGGTAACTCAGCTCTTTTCATCCCTCTTCCTCGCTTTCTTGATAAAGCTTCCCATGTGGTCGACTCGGTCATCTAGATAGCGATAGACACGTTTATGACCATCTCCCATAAAGTAAGTCGGTGCAAAAGAATCATTACGGAAATGTCCCTTGTCATCTAGCAAACCAGGATCAGCAAGGCGGTCTAGGATCTTAGCAAAGATATGACAGATACGATCTTCCTCAATAATTCTGTCGACCTCACAATCCAGAACGACTGGACAGGCATCCAGGATAGGTGCTTGTGTCAAATCAGAAGGTTGAAAATCTATGCCGAGTTTAGCAATCTTCTCACGATGACTAATAAAACCAGCCTGCTCCATCTCCAGCATAAAACTTTCATCAGGAATATTCACTGTGAACTTCTGATAATGTTTAATCTGGTCTGCCGCATTTTCCTCGCTACCGACCCCTATAACGAGCCAATCTCCTAGACTATAAGAAGAACTACAAGTCGTCACATTATAGCCATAGGTCTGGTCCTGGTAACCCAAGATAAAAATGGGAAAACCATAGTACAATTTACTGGTCTCAAAAGATTGCTTCATGTCACCCTCCTCTGATAGGAACGTAGACCTCGCTTGCGCTCTGTCTGCATCAATATCTCTAAATTCACCTGCGACCTTCGGTCTTGGTTCTTTAAAAGCTATAGAAAATCCCTGCCATAACTATGACAGGGACGAATGTGTATCCGCGGTACCACCCAGTTTTGAGTGGTAACCACTCACAGCTTTCTTGATTCAATTTGACCATCAGCAACCAGCTTTGACATTTGTGCGGATTTCTCAGTACCACCGCTTCCTGTGACAAATGGGCTTCAAAGCACCTCTGAATGGTCTTATTTTATCACAATTTTAAGACCAAGACAAATGAAATTTTGATGGAAATCTTATTGATTTTTGAATTTGAAAGTATGTCCTTTGTCCTACTTTTCCTCACAATTTTCAATGGCTACTATTACCTTTCATGACAAGTTCTAACTTTGCTTGGCTTTCCAAATATCTCTTACGGTAAGTTATTGCCATCGTTTTATACTCTTCGGAGGACATTTTATAAAAAACTGCTTCTTCTTTGTAAGATTCTACAAACTGTTTGTAATAATCGATATCTTTTATCGGATTCTTAATAATCTTATCTATCAACACATAAATCCCTAAAAATACACCACCAAGAATCATCCCAAGAAAATAGGGCGCCACAAGAAATGATTTAATTAACTCCATGAAGTTCACCATCACTTTCCTTCAAAATCCTTCTGAAAATGTTCTTTATGAACTTTTAATTCAAGCCCACAAACATCTTTGAGCTTTTTCCCAGCTGCAACTCGTCTTTGATGTGCTCTAATTAAAACATGTTCGGACTGTGTATGACTAATAAAATAACACAATAGCAGGTAAGTAACTATAACCCCTAACATCATAGTAATTATCCTAACCACCAAGAAAATCATCTCTCTACTCCTCTCTTAAGGAACTTGCTGAAACCATTGTAACAAAACATCGGCTAAAATCGAGACCGTTTTCACAAGAAATGGCTCACTTATCATAAGTAAAAGCATTTATTTTATTTTAAGTACATGAATGATGGTATTATAGATATTTCAAGACAGATAATCTACATTCTAGATAACTTTATTTTCTATTAGAAAAATCCCTGTCTTCCGACAAGGATTTCATCTTATTTTTCTTCCTTAGCTCTTTCTTCTTTTAGCCATTTTTCATAGCTTTCGAGTAGATTGATAGCCATTTGGGTTGCCAAGGCTAGCGAGAAGGCTTCTGTACCTTCAGTTGTTTCGTCTTGGACTTCCAATTTACTTTCTTCGTAAATGGCTTTGAGAGCCTTATTGCTAAGCGTGTCTTTAAATGCTTGGAATTCTTTCATGGTCAAAGCCTCCTTGATTCTACGGCAAGATCTACAGCTACTGTTACCGTTTTCACCTTTAGTTTACACCATTTCAGAGAAATTGCAAGGATTTTCCTTAATAATAAGGAGAGCTTTCACTCTATCTGCGACCTACTGAGCAGGAGTCGCAGCCCCTGTGAGATACTCAGTCGTATAGGCTACGATAGCTCCCGAATCAGCATTTACCGCGTATTTATAACGTAGACCGCTAGCAGCATAGTCAAAGCTGATATTGTAGACCTTACCATCTCCTTCAGTCTTCAATTCCGTTTTCAAGTTTGTCACAGAACCTTCAGCTAGGCCAGCATGGTTAAGAGCTGTTGTTTGCGCAGTCTCTTTTGATACAGCTGTCTCTTCCTTGCTTTCACTAGGTTGAGTCTCGTCTTTAGGTTCTTCACCTTTTTGAGCGTCATCCTCATCCTTAGTTGTTGGATGGTCACTCTTATGTTTCAAAATAGATCCTGACTGACCATCAATTGTATACTCAAAATGGTTGTCTGACGTTGTGAAACTAATCTCATAACTTCCGTGAAGCCCAGAACGTGCTTTCGAAACTGTTGATTGAGAAATCTCAGAAGTTTTGACACCTGCATTTTTGTAAGCAATGTCTGCCGCATCTTGTTCTGACAAGCGATAACCTGAACCGTTAAAGATAAACAGGCCTGCAGCGATGGCAACTGGGATAGCGAGCAGAAGCAGATAGCCCGCTAGCTTTTTCATTTTTCGCATAAAATTCTCCGCTATTTTAATCTAATACTACTATTATATCTTAAAGTTCTAAAATTGTCAGATAAACTTGGCTCATTTTTAGGACAACATCATAAAAAGTTCCCGATAGCTATCAGGAACTTCTACGAAATGTTACTATTTGGCCAGTTACAAAGACTAGTATGGCCATCCAGATAAAGAGGAAGCCTTTCAACTCTCCAAAGCTGACCGTCTCACCAAAAATGAGGATGGCTACGAGAAGTTGAATCGTAGGATTAAGATACTGGATGAAACCAATAAGGTTAAGCGGTGCCCTTTTGACTGCTTCTGAGAAGCAAAGCAATGGAACAGCCGTCACCACACCGGATATGGCTAGGAGAAACATTTCCATGCTCGAATAGGAAGAAAATGATTCTGGAGAAAAGAAAACGAGATAGATAGCTACAAAAGGTAGTAGCAAGCCGCTTTCTACTAGCATGGCTACGTCACTGGAGAGTCTAACCCCTTTTTTGATTAGACCATAGAAACCAAAGCTCAGAGCTAACCCCAATGAAACCATGGGAAGTTTTCCTGTATTGGCAACAAGAACCAGTACTCCTATAAAGGCCAATACTACTGCTGCCCACATGGTCCTACTCAATGATTCACGAAGAAAAATGAGGGCAAGCAGGATAGAAACAATAGGCATAATGTAATAGCCCAGGCTAGCCTGCGTCGCTTGACCATGACCCACAGCATAGATATAAATCAACCAGTTAGCTGCTATGAGAAAACTAGCAAGTAGCATACGAAGCAAGGCTTTCTTATCCTGCCAAAGTTCCACAAGCTCCTTTTTGAAACGTGTACTTTGCTTAGCGACTAGGGCGTAAGTCAGCATAGTCACCACTGTAAAAACAATGCGCCACGAGAAGGTGTTGTAAGCCGAAACACCTGCTAAAAGCTTCCAAAAAAGGGATAAAAATCCCCATTGAATATAGGTGGCCAGACCAAAGAGTAGCCCTTGATTTTTTCTAGTCAACGACAACACCTGCTTTATCCACAGACAGGATGAAGGTTTCACCATCTAAACCAAGACCATCGATAGCCGTTTTAAGAGCTTCAGCCTGATCATTTGGCGTCAAGGTCATAACTGTTGGGCCAGCGCCTGAGAGATAGGTCGCATAAGCACCATATTGACCTGACAATTCCTTAATAGTCGCAAATTCCTTGACCAATTTTTGGCGGTAGCGTTCGTGGAACATATCCCCTTGAATAGCATGTCCCGCCTTAACCAAATCGCCTGCAAAGAGGGCAGCAATGGCAACGTTGGCAATAGATGATGCAGCTACAGCTTCTTTGTAAGACAGGTCACTTGGAAGTACCCCACGTGAATCAGACGTCTTAAGCTCATAGCTCGGAATGAAGGCTACAAAGGCACACTCTGGAAAGTCTGTCACGATGCTATTAACATGTTCATCCACATAAGAGGCTACAACGAGATTCCCAAAAATAGCTGGGGCAACATTGTCCGGATGACCTTCAATCTTGGTTGCAATATCAAGTTTATCATCGTCTGAGAGCTGCAAGTTTGCCAATTGATTGGCCAACTCGATTCCTGCGACAATAACAGAACTTGAAGAACCTAGCCCACGCGCCAAGGGAATATCTGATGCCATCACCAATTTATGGGGCTGCAAATCAGACTTAACTTGCAAGGCAGTTGAAATGAGGAGGTTATTTTCATCTGAAGGAATATCTCCCAATTCATGTTCGATATGCCATGCATCCGCTGGTTCAAGCACCTCGATTGTCAAATATTTAGAAACGGCAACACCCACAGAATCAAAACCTGGACCAATATTGGCAGATGTTGCTGGAACAGTAATTTTCATAATAATACACCAAAAGGAGGAAAGCCATCAGCGACTTTTCTCCTTGAATACCTTTCTTATACGCACCAGTATGGGCTTATCAATTAGTTAGACAAAACTTTCAATGTATTGACAACAGTGAAGTCTTCTGCTGCTTCAAGTTTTTCAGTAACAGCTTTGAGTTGTGTCTTAGACATAGCATGTGTAATCACAACGATACGAGCTGTTGTACCATTTGCTTTTTGTTGCAAGACTTGTTCAAATGAAATATCTTCTGAGTTGAAGATTTCAGACAAGTGAAGGATTTTACCTTTTTCGTCTGGCGTATCAAGGGCAAAGTAGTAGTTGCTCTTAACATCTGCTGGATTAGCCAATGGCAAGTCACGACGGAACTCATTAAATGGTTTACCCACATTGCCATCTGAAAGACGACGAGCAATACGGATAATGTCTGCCAAAACAGATGTTGCTGTTGGTTTTTGACCAGCACCTGGACCGTAGTACATTGATTCGCCAATACCGATAGATTCAACAAAGACTGCATTCATGACATCGTTGACGCTAGCAAGTGGGTGATTTTTTGGCAAGAATGTTGGGGACACTTCTGCTGAGATACCTGATTCTACTTCACGCACATCACCAACCAATTTGATGACATAACCTAATTCTTGAGCAACAGCTACATCATCAGTAGAGATGTTTGTAATCCCCTTGTGAGTCACATCGTCGAAATCAATTGTGGCACCAAATCCAAATTGGCTAAGGATAACAGCTTTATAAGCAGCATCAATACCTTCAACGTCGTTAGTTGGATCACTTTCGGCATAACCAAGTTCTTGAGCAGTCTTAAGAGCGTCCTCATATGACCAACCTTCGTCAACCATCTTAGTCATCATGAAGTTAGATGTTCCGTTAAGCACACCAAGGATACGTGTCACCTTATCAGACGTCAAAGAGTTAGCCAAAGTACGCAAAATTGGAATACCACCAGCAACAGCAGCTTCATAGTAGAAAGCCACTCCCTTATCTTGGGCAAGAGAAATCAACTCTTTTCCATGAGTAGCAATCAAGTCTTTGTTAGCAGAAACAACGTTTTTACCTGCTTCAAGTGCTTTTGTGATGAAGGTACGAGCTGGCTCGATACGACCCATCAATTCAACCACGATTTGAATCTCTTCATCATTAAGGATTTCGTCAACATTTGTGACAAAATTGTAGTCGTTTCCGGAAGCGATAAGACGATTTTTTTCCTCGTCATCTTTAACCAAAACTTTGGCAATTTCGAGTTGGTCACGTGAGGCCGCAAGAACCTTTTCACCATTTTCCTTCAAGAGGAAAGGAATACCGCTAGCTACTGTACCAAAGCCAAGCAATCCAATTTTAATAGACATTTACGATTTCTCCTTAAAAACATACATTTCTTTAATTGTACCACATTTCTATCGGAATTGACAGAATATTGTTGCCATTTAAGGAGGCAAGTATTCTTTTTACTGAAAATTCTGTGCATTTCCATCCCATTTTTGTTAGAATAATAACTAGACCTATTTGAAAGGGGATACAATGACTTCTCAAAAGAAAAAAACAACTCAAGCTAACAGAAAGAAACTGAACCTTCTTCTGCTTTTCCTAAATATTGTCCTTCTTGGCTTACTAGCAGTCTTTATGCTTAACCGACCAAATCATTCGAAAAGCAAGCAACAACAAGCTCAGACCAGTCAGTCTAAGACGACAGCTAAATGGAAAACCTATGACGATCCTGTCCAAATCCCTATCCTCATGTATCATGCAGTACACGTCATGGATCCATCTGAAGCCTCCAACGCCAACCTTATCGTTGACCCAGACCTCTTCGAGGCACAAATCAAGGCCTTGGCGAAGGCAGGATACTACTTCCTAACGCCTGAAGAAGCCTACAAAGCCTTCACTGAAAACGCCCTACCTGCTAAGAAGGTTGTCTGGCTGACCTTTGACGATGGTAACGAAGATTTCTATACTATTGCCTATCCTATTCTCAAAAAATACAAGGCTAAGGCAACCAATAATATTATCACTGGCTTTGTCAAGAAAGGGAATGCTGGAAATCTAACCGTCAAACAGATGAAAGAAATGATGGCTCACGGTATGAGTTTCCAATCTCATACGGTTAACCACCCCGATTTGTCAACCACTGATAAGGCGACACAAAAGGTTGAATTAACGGATTCTATTGACTTCCTTGAAAATAAACTCAATACCAAGGTCAATACCATTGCCTACCCATCAGGTCGCTATAATCAAACGACACTTGACCTAGCTAAGAAAACTTACAAGTTAGGACTAACAACCAACGAAGGGCTAGCCAGTGCCAAGGATGGTCTTCTCTCACTTAATCGTGTCCGTATTCTGCCAACAACAACAGCTAAAGGACTTCTCAGCGAGATTGATACTGACAATGAGTAAAAGAAATCACTTGATTCAAGAATCAAGTGATTTTTATGTTCTAGTCAAATATTTCTGATAGGATAGCCACACCCTTTTCAATTTCAGCATCACTTAGGGTGATTGGTGGCAAAAGACGAATCACGCTTGTCCCTGCAGTTAAGACAATTAACCCCTTATCTCGAGCCGACTGGACCAATTCTCCTAAATTGCCAGTAGTCTCAATCCCAATCATATAGCCCAAGCCACGTACAGTGGTAACCGTCTCTTTATCAGATAAAGCTGCCTGCAATTTTGCTTGTAGCTGGTTTCCATTTTCAAGGGCAGTATCTAGAAAACCTGGGACCAACATAACTTCAAGCGTAGCTTTGGCCGCCGCCATAGCCAGTTTATTTCCTCCAAAGGTAGAGCCGTGACTTCCGTAAGAGAAGGCTTCTCCAAGAGATGACTTAGCAAGCATGGCACCAACTGGCACCCCATTTGCCAAACCTTTTGCCAGAGTAAAGATATCTGGTTCAATATCGTAGTGCTCATAAGCATAAAGCTTACCAGTACGACCAAGGCCTGTCTGAACCTCATCTACAATAAGATAAATACCCATCTCCTTACAAAAGTCAGCCAAAGCCTTAACAAAGTCCTTATCAGCAGGTTGAACACCTGATTCCCCTTGAACCAACTCCAACATAATAGCCGCTGTTTCGTCACTAGCTAGGGCCTTGACACTATCTATGTCATTGAAAATAGCATAGCTAAAGTGGGGCACACCTTCACCAAAGCCTTGTTTGATTTTATCCTGACCAGTGGCAGACATGGATCCAAACGTTCGACCATGGAAGGAATTTTGAAAGGTAATGATTTCTTGTTTACCTGATGCCTTACGAGCGATTTTTATGGCTGCTTCATTGGCCTCTGCACCACTATTACAGAAAAAGGCTAGATAGTCCTTGTCACCAATTAAAAGTCCAGCAACATCTTCTTGCAACTGATTGTGATAAAGATTAGGCTGGTGCAAAATCTTGCCTACCTGATCTGTTAGAGCCTGATTGACAGAGGGATGATAGCCCAGATTGGTTACCCCGATACCTGATGAAAAATCCAAGTAGGTCTTGCCAGTTGTATCTGTCAAATAATTGCCCTGTGCCGAAGCAAAATCAATCGCTGCCCGCTTATAGTTTGAAAATAGTTTTGTCATCTCTTACTCCTTGATTATGGTACCATCTGTCAGGTTATCACCAATAATGACCTGCTCAACACCGGCTTGAACTGTCTGAACAGCGCTTTGAATTTTAGGAATCATGCCCCCAGTTATCACGCATGACTCTATTTCTTTCTGAACGTCCACAAAATTCAGATGCTCCAAAACCTGACCATTTTCTAAAACTCCCTTGACATCTGTCATAAGGATAAGTTTTTTGGCACCTAGACTAATTGCCACAGCTCTAGCAAGGTAATCCGCATTGATATTGAGCAAATCACCCTGCTCACTGTAACCCAAACTAGGAATCAAGGGGATCTTACCTTGAGCAAGGAGTGCTACTAAGGTCTGATTGGCGATGTTTTTGACCTCACCCACAAAGCCATAAGTCTCTTGATCCAAAAAATCAGCATGAACAAGGTCTGGCAATTCATCTACAAGCTGATAGGCTGGCAAACCTGCAGTTGTCAGCTCACCTGCTAAGTTTTTCCCAACTATGTCAACCAAGGCTTCTTTAATCAAGTCCATATCTGACTGACCCGTCACACGAAGACCATTAACCTTATGAATTGGGATGTCATGTTCCTCCATGAGTTGGTTGATAGCAAAACCACCCCCATGGACGATAACAATTTTCTGACCAGCCTGCTGCCATTCTGACAGTTTAGCCAATATCTCGGGAGTTAGCTGCTTACTGGCTACTCCACCAATCTTAATTACAATATATTCAGCAGTCATCAGTTAACTCCTTTTCCTTAGATAGTCTAAGTGTGATAGAGGGCATTAATCTTAACGTAATCGTAAGAAAGATCACACCCCCATGCGGTTCCCTTTTCATGTCCAGCATGAAGATCTACCGTAATGGTCACTTCATCCTCATGCATGATGTCTTTCATTTCCTCATCATCAAAGGTCACAGGACTAGAGGCAAGCATGACTGGCAGACCGCCAAGCATAATATCAACATTGTCCACAGGAACGTCCACACCGGCATAGCCAACAGCAGCTAGAATACGCCCCCAGTTAGGATCTTCACCAAAAATGGCTGTTTTGACCAGGCTTGAACCGACAACAGATTTTGCCATCATACGAGCATCAAGGGCATTAGGGGCATTAACCACATCAACTTGGATGAGCTTATTGGCACCTTCACCGTCCTTGGCAATTTTCTTAGCCAGTTCTTGCATCACGAAATTAAGCATTTTCGAAAATTTTTCGAACTCTGGTGTACCTGGCAGAATCTCTTCATTGAGCGTGCAACCATTTGACATGACAAGAACCATATCATTAGTTGATGTATCCCCATCAACTGTAATCTGATTAAAGGTTTTTTCCACATTTTGACTCAAGGCCAATTGAAGGGTGTCACTAGAAATATTGGCATCACAAGTAATAAACCCAAGCATGGTTGCCATATTCGGGTGAATCATGCCTGAACCCTTAGCGACACCAGCCATAGTGACAACATCACGACCAAAAGTCTCCGTCACAGCAATAGTCTTAGTTGCTGTATCCGTCGTCAAAATCGCCTTGGCAAAATCATCAGCATTCCCATTGACCACCAACTTGGAAAGACCATTTTTCAGTGTATCCATTGGTAGCAACTCACCGATAACCCCTGTAGAAGCCACACCAACCAAATCTGGTTCAACACCTAGCTTTTCAGCGGTCCACTCCTGCATGGTGTAAGCATCCTCCAATCCTTGAGTCCCTGTACAAGAATTGGCTACACCTGAGTTAACAACGATGGCCTTCATTTTCCCAGCCTTTTTAACTGAGGTCTTGGTCACAATCAAAGGAGCTGCGATAACCTTATTAGTCGTGTAAACCCCTGCCACACTGGCTGGTTTTTCAGAGACAATCCAACCAAAATCCATTTTTCTCTTTTTAAATCCTGCATGTAGCCCATCTGCTGAGAATCCCAGCGGACTAGCAATTGTTCCATCTATGACTTTCATTTTTTTTCTCCTAACTCTATGCTTACATCTACAAGTATGACGGTGTCAGAAGCAAACCTTCCGTCTCATCCCACCCCTGCATGAGGTTAAGATTTTGAACCGCTTGACCAGCAGCACCCTTAATCAAATTATCAATCACTGAAATAACTGTCAGAACATTGGTTTTCTCATTATAGGCAAAGCCAATATCTGTAAAATTCGATCCAATAACGTTGTGTAGTTCTGGCAAACTGTCTTGCACACGTACAAAGGGTTTATCACTATAAGCCTTTGTGAATGCTGAAGCTACATCAGCTACAGTCACGTCCTTCTTCAACTTACAATAAACCGTAGCCATGATTCCACGATTAACGGGTAAAAGCGACGTTGAAAACTGAATCTCAGGCATTTCCGGATTAAAGAACTGCAAGGTTTGAACAATCTCAGGAATATGCTGATGATGATTGAGTTTATAAGTCACGTAATTATCATGAACATTGACAAAATGACTAGACTCACTCAAAGCCTTACCCGCACCAGTTAAACCAGACTTGGCATCCACAATGACACTATCCGTCTCAATCAGACCAGTAGCAACCAAAGGAAGCAAGGCCAACTCTGTCGCTGTTGCATAGCATCCAGGATTGGCAATAAATTTCTTATCCTTCACATCTGCATATTCTGATAATACATATGTAAATTTATTCAAAACACTCTGCTTAGCAGGTGATTTTTTATACCATTCTTGATAAACATCTGCTGGCAAGCGATGATCGCCAGACAAATCAATAATAGGAAAATCAGCTAGAACAAATTCCTCTGCTAGCGAGCTAGCGACTCCTGAAGGTGTGGCAAAGAAAACCAAATCCGCCTTTTGCATAATCTTTTCCGCATCGTAAGCTTCAATTTCTAAGTCACAAACACCTGTCAGATAGGGATACACATCAGACAATCGTCGGCCCACTTCCTTGGTTGCGTGAATAGAAACAAGTTCCACTTTTTTATGATTATTCAAAATTTTAACTAACTCTAAACCACTATAACCAGTGATACCAACGATTGAAACTTCCATTTATGCACTCCTTTTGAATAAATATGTAACTAGTTTATTGTATTTTTATTCATTTGTCAAGGAAGAATTGAAATTAACATGAAAAAAACAAGCAGTCTTTTCCAACTACTTGTTTCATGATTGTTATCTAGTTATTAAATAATTGCAAGTTGGCAATACGATCGACTGCTTCGACCAGACGTTCTGGCTCTACCAAAAGCCCAATACGAACATAAGCATCTCCTGCAGGACCAAATCCTTTACCTGGTGCCACAGCAACATGGGCCTTCTCAAGCAAAAGATCCGCAAAACTCTCACTAGTGTAACCCTCTGGTATAGGCATCCAAGCATAGAAAGAACCTTTGGATGGAAAGGCCTTCCAGCCAATCTTAGCAGCTGCCTGGACAAAAGCATCTCGACGGCTATCATAAGTCGCATTCAGTTGAGCAACAGCCTCCTCAGATTTAGGATCTAAGAGGGCTGCAATCCCAGCCTCCTGCAAGGCAGGAAAGATTCCCACAAAAAGATGGTCTTGAATCAGATTTAAGGCTTCAATCATCTGGTCATTCCCAGCAGCAAAGGCCAAACGCCAACCAGCCATATTGAAGGTTTTCGAGAAAGTATAGAACTCAATGCCCACATCTTTAGCACCAGGTGTTGATAAGAAGCTAGGATTCTCATAGCCTCGATAGCCCAAAGCTCCGTAAGCTAAATCACTCACCACGCCAACTTCGTAAGTCTTAGCCCAGACAACCAACTTTTCATAAAAGGCCTTAGTCGCCACAGCACCCGTAGGATTATTTGGATAATTGATATAGATAAACTTAGCACGCCGAGCTGTCTCTTCAGGAATGGCATCCAAATCTGGCAAGAAATCATTTTCAGCCGTCAAAGGAAAGGTCTCATAGGCTACACGTCCTAACTCACTCCTGATAAATAATCAGGATATCCTGGGTCAGGTAGGAGCAGGAGGTCACCTGGATTCATCAAAGCTAGGGGTAATTCCACAAGCCCAATTTTAGCACCTCCCATGACACAAATCTCACGCTCCGCATCCAAATCTACCCCATAATGTTTCTTGTAAAAACTAGCAGCAGCTTCTTTAAAAGGACGATTGCCTCGAAACTGTGAATACTTATGGCTAGCAGGATTTTTCGCTGAGGTACAAAGCGCCTCAACAATATGGTCATAGGTTGGTTGGTCTGGATTACCCTGACCAAGATTGATAACATCTGCTCCTTCCGCCACCTTGGCATTAACCTTAGCAACCAAACCTGCAAAAAACTGTTCTGGCAATGCCTTCAATAAGTCAGATTCTTCAAATAACATAAACGCTCCTTAATGATACAAGTCCGTGCGACGATCCTCAAAAACAGGAATCTGACCTCGAACCTTATCTACCTCTTCAAGATTAATATCAGCCGTAAAAATGCCCTCTTCATGCTCCTTGGTTTGTAAGACCACATTTCCAAGTGGATCTATAACCATAGAATGTCCTGAAAAGATATCGTTGGGTCCTGCTCCAACACGATTGACAGCAACTACAAAAGCTTGATTTTCAACCGCACGCGCCTTTAACAAAATCTCCCATTGCTGCACTCGAGGTTCCGGCCACTGCGCTACCACAAAAAGTACCTTTGCCCCTTGTGCCATCTGTGTTCGCACCCATTCAGGAAAACGGATATCATAACAAATGACACTGGCAGCTATCACACCATCAAGCTCAAAAACAGACTCATTCGACCCAGCAGACATGTACTGATCCTCTGCCATAAGGCCAAAGAGATGGACCTTGCTATAGGTATTGATTAAGTCCCCAGACTTATTGTAGACATAGGTCGTGTTGTAAAATTTGCCATCTTTCTCAATAGCAACGGACCCTCCAATAATAGCTACAGCATGTTTCCTAGCAAAATGAGACAAGAGTTCTTGAGAGTCCAATCCATCCTTATCCGCAAGCCCATCAAGTTCATTTAAAGCATAGCCTGTATTCCACATTTCAGGAAGCACAATAACATCATGATTGTCATCAAGCGCCCTCTCCAACATCTCTATGACGTGTTTTTTATTTTCCACAGGCTGCCCGTGAACGACATCCATCTGTACCAACGCAATTTTCATAATAACCTCGATTCTATATTAACCATTATAGCACTCCAAAAGACGTCACAAAAATTGAAAAATTCAATCTCATGATAAAGAAAGGCTATCAAAAAAGGCTGGACATAATGTCCAACCTAATCATTATTACACTAAGCAATATCAACGTAACGACGAGCACCGCTCACTGTCATGTATGAAAGCCATGTGTGACCGTCCGCTGTCAAAACCTTATCGTAGTTAACACTCATGCCCTTGTCATAGTAGGCCAACTCTGGGCTTGAAACCTTAGCTTCTGCCTTGATTGACGCACGACCTGTGAAGGTATAACGACCTGACTCTGGGAGACTTGGTTTATCGGCTGGCTTAGCAACGGGTTTTGTTTCTGGTTTAGCTTCTGCCTTGGCTGCTGCAATATCAACATAACGACGAGCACCACTTACTGTCATGTATGAAAGCCATTGACGACCATCAGCTGTCAAAAACTTGTCGTAGTTAACGCTCATACCCTTATCATAGTAGGCCAACTCTGGGCTTGAAACCTTAGCTTCTGCCTTAATTGACGCACGACCTGTGAAGGTATAAGTGCCTGATTCTGGCAGACTTGGTTTATCCGCTGGTTTAACTTCTGGTTGACTTGCCGGCTTAGACTCTGCCCTGGCTGCTGCAATGTCAACGTAACGACGAGCACCACTTGTTGTCATGTATGAAAGCCATTGACGGCCATCGGCTGTGAGAACCTTATCGTAGTTAACGCTCATACCCTTGTCATAGTAGGCTAATTCTGGGCTTGAAACCTTAGCTTCTGCCTTAATTGACGCACGACCTGTGAAGGTATAAGTGCCTGATTCTGGAAGACTTGGTTGGTCCGCTGGTTTAGCAACCGGTTTAACTTCTGGTTTAGTTTCTGTAGCTTTAACTGTTGCAATATCAACGTAACGACGGGCACCGCTTGATGTCATGTATGAAAGCCATTGATGACCATCGGCTGTCAAAACTTTGTCATAGTTAACACTCATGCCCTTGTCATAGTAGGCCAACTCTGGGCTTGAAACCTTAGCTTCTGCCTTGATTGACGCACGACCTGTGAAGGTATAAGTTCCTGTCGCTGGAAGGTTGATGGCACCTGTAGTGGCTGGTTTGCTTTCAGCAGGTTTGCTGCTAGTAGCATAATCGCCACCTTCGATACCAAAGTACTCTTCCAAGCTCAATCCTGAATCGTGGATGTCTTTAGCTTCTTTACCCACATAGCGGATATGCCATGCTTCTGGCATGTAGCCGGTTGAAGCTTCTTTACCTGCTTGGAAACGCACGATAAAGCCATAGTTATGTGCATTGTCTTTAAGCCATTGACTAGCTCGTGCATCCTCAAGCAAGTTACCTGATTTATCAGTCAAATCAAAGACCAAACCAGTTTGGTGTTCGCTATATCCAGGACGAGCTGAGTAACGATCTGCAGCTGCCTGACCATCACGGCTAACATAATTGTCGTAAAGAGTCTTTTGATAGTCATAAGAACGGAAACCACTGTATGAACGTCCGACATTCAAACCTTGGTTAATCATATCATCACGAAGGCGAACAAAGGCTGCCTTAGCTGTAGGATTTTCACCTGGATTATAGTCCTTAGAAAGACCATGCTTCTTATTGACAATGATAATATCATCATATTTACCACGAACACTATAGTAAGAACCGTTATTGGTCAATTTCCCTGTCACTTGAGTTTCAGTGATTTGAGGGACTGTAGCTGTAGTTTCTGTGATATAGGTTCTCTTACCATCCAACATATAGTAAAGATGCACAGAATAAGTACCCGCATCACCCTTATGGCTGGCTTTATCTACATGAACCTTATAGCTACCGTCTGATTGTTTGTCGGCATGATACCAAGTGAGGTCATCTTGGCCATTCTTATCTGACCAGATTGGAACACGGACTTCTTTAACTTCTTTGCCACCACCTGAAACATTGGTAACGACAACATCAAAGCCGTTAGACGTTTGGTTGGTAATCGTCAATTTTCCTGTTACTTGAGATTCAGGAACTGTGGCTGTAGTTTCGGTAATATAAGTTCGTTTACCATCCAACATGTAGTAAAGATGCACAGAATAAGTACCCGCATCACCCTTATGGCTAGCTGTGTCTACATGAACCTTGTAGCTACCGTCTGATTGTTTGTCGGCATGATACCAAGTAAGGTCATCTTGACCATTCTTATCTGACCAAATTGGAACACGCACTTCTTTAACTTCTTTGCCACCGCCTGAAACATTAGTTACGACAACATCAAAGCCATTAGACGTTTGGTTGCTGATGGTCAATTTCCCTGTCACTTGAGATTCAGGAACTGTGGCTGTAGTTTCGGTAATATAAGTTCGTTTACCATCTAACATATAGTAAAGATGCACAGAATAGGTACCAGCATCACCCTTATGGCTGGCTTTATCTACATGAACCTTGTAGCTTCCATCTGATTGTTTATCGGCATGATACCAAGTAAGATCATCTTGACCATTCTTATCTGACCAGATTGGAACACGGACTTCGTTAACTTCTTTGCCACCACCTGAAACATTAGTTACGACAACATCAAAGCCATTAGACGTTTGGTTGTCGATAGTCAATTTCCCTGTTACTTGAGATTCAGGGACTGTGGCTTTGGTTTCTGTGATATAGGTTCTCTTACCATTCAACATATAGTAAAGATGCACAGAATAGGTACCAGCATCGCCCTTATGGCTGGCTGTATCTACATGAACCTTGTAGCTACCGTCCGATTGTTTGTCAGCATGATACCAAGTGAGGTCGTCTTGACCATCTTTATTTGACCAAATTGGAACACGAACTTCTTGGACTGCCTTGCCACCACCTGAAACATTGGTAACGACAACATCAAAGCCATTAGAGGTTTGGTTGTTGATGGTAAGGTTACCAGAAACACGGTTTTCTTGTGGTTTAGACTCAGTAGTTTTCAAGGTCGCAATATCCACATAACGACGTGTACCACTGTAGCTAATGTAAGAAATCCATTGGTGGTTATCCGCAGTCAAGACCTTGTCATAGTTCACTTTGTAGCCTTTTTCCAAGGTATAAAGCGTTTCTGCAGAGGCCTTAGGTTCGTTTTTAACATTCAAGCTACGTGTCACATTATAAGTACCACTTGCTGGAAGTTTTTCAGCACCAGTAGTTTCTGGTTTTGCTTGATTAGTCTCTGTTGGTTTAACAGTTGGTGTTTCAGCTTTAGCAGGTGTCAAAGTCGCAATATCGGCATAATAGCGAACATAGTCATACCCAAGGTAAGAAATCCATTGGTGATTATCCGCAGTCAAAACTTTGTCATAGATAACATGGTCACCCTTACTGAAAACAAAAGTAGGTTTGAGGTCTGCTTTTGGTTCTTTCTTAATATCTGTGTCACGTGTAAAGTAGAAAGTTCCTGTCGCTGGGATGTTCAAAGCACCTGTTGTGGCTTGAGTGCCATTAGAAGGCTTACCATCCCCATTACCACTATTACCGTTACCACTACCAGCTGCCACTGGTTTCACTGGCGCATAACGACGCACGCCAGAGTATGATTTGTAGCTAATCCATTGGTAGCCGTCAGCCGTCACGACTTGATCGTAAAGGACGCTGTCTCCTGGATTTACATAAAATTCAGCCTTGGCAGACACCTTGGGTTGATTCTTAATCTCTGTACGTTCCTTGTAGACATGAGTCCCTTGACTTGGAAGGTCGCTGTCTGTAGTTGTAGCTGGTTGGCTCACCAAACTAGTATTGACAGCTGCTCTCGTTAAGGCAGATACCTCAAGGTTAGTGGCTGTTTCAGATGAAGCATTTGTGTTCCTTGTCACTTCTGAGCTGGCAGCTGTTGATTCAGAAATTTTATCAGCTGCTTGTGAGGTACTAGCACTCACTTCACTTCTAGCCTCGCTAGTAGCAGTTTCACTAGCGGTTTGGCTAGTTGTTGAGACTTGGCTAGCTTTCTCGCTTGATGCTACCCCATCGGTCGCTACACCATTGAAAATATCAGCTGCTGTCACAGCATCACTATCTGAGGTAGCACGCAAAGTGGCATCTGAAGGTGTTGAAACTTCATGATGCTCATCAGCCAAAGCTTGACCTGCAAAGACCAAACTTGCTCCTAAAAGGACTGATGCTGCCCCAAATGAATATTTACGAATGGAAAAACGTTGTTGTTCGTGTAAAAATTTTTCTCGTTTCATATCAATTATTCTCTCTATCGAATTGATGTTACTGTTTGATTGTAACACTCGGTGACAAACATTACAAGTATTTTACAGAATATTACTGAATATTTCTCACTTGTCCATTAGTATACCAAATTTATTTGACTTGTTCACACCTAAATCATAAACTGTCCAATTTTTGTCATAATCGAAAGTCGAAGCAAGCCATACTAATTTATTCGTAATTTTGTTAGAAAAAAGTTAAGAGAAATATAAAAGATCACTATTAAAATAGCAATCTTTTTTCATGTTAATTGCGATAAAATGGATAATTTTCTGCATCATCACTTTGACCAATAACAAGATGGTCTGAATCGCCATTACCAGTTCCAGGAATAGCCCAAAAAGCTGCGCTATCAATATCAGAAGCAATTGTTCCTGAAAAATTTCCATTATTTAAATGTCCAGAATAGAGATGATAAGTATAACCACTCCCATTTTGTACTGTGCCATCTGGTGAAATTGTAACAAATTCTCCTCGAGAGTTTGTCCAAGTACCAGCGATTGAACTATAATCACCTGAACTTAGTTGCTTCCCATTAAACGATGATGATGATTGTGTTTCTTCTCCTGTTTTTTCTTTTGTAGGCTCAGAAACTTCTCCTGAAGATAAGACCGTTTCATCAGTGTCTTTAGTTGCAGAATCTTTGGCAACAGAAGACTCACTAACCTCAACTGTTTCATCTTTTGTGTCTTCATTTTTTACATGCGGGTTTGAATTTTTCTTATCGTTCTTAGTAGATTTACTTGAGCTTGAAGATGACTTCTTAACCGTTTTGACTGGACTGCTACTTGTGCTAACACGAGCTGATTCATGGCTGTTAAACTTAGTCACCAGGAAGATGGCAAGAATAACTACGATAAGAGCTGCCACGATACCAATAAGTTTGCTTGTATTTTTCATGAGTGATGTTCCTTTTCTGATAATTTACTAGGTTATTATAATATATAGACAGCTAAATTTTTCATTGAAGTCATAAACGGTGGTTTTTTCGTCATAATCAAACCACATCTTCTATTTTTAGTGTCTGTTTAAAACGATAGTCTTTAGATTGTGTTGACAAAGAACAATTAGGATACTTCCCTAAAATCTCTCGAACAGTGGACAGACCTATACCACGTCCCTCTCCTTTACTTGAGCGACCAAGTTTAAAGATACCGACTGTATTGATAGATTCTGGAGCAATGGTATTTTCCACTATTACTACCTTTGTCTCTCCACTGATAAGAGCAATGTTTACTTCTTTAGTACTGCTATCCAAACTAGCCTCAATAGCATTATCCAAGAAGATGGACAGCACCGTTATGAAATCCAACAATTCCATCCTCGATACTTCAAAGACGTCGCTGACCTCAAGGTGAACGGTAATAGACTGTCCCTGTGCTTCCAAGATTTTACTAGTCAGGACACCTTTAACAGCTTCATCTTTAATATTAATCAAGTTGGCAATTTCGTACTGTTTTCCCTCAATCCGAGTCTTTGTTTTTTCAAGGATATTATCGTAGATATCGGAAATCATAGCTATATCCTTGGAGTCAATGCCATATTTGATACTAGACAAAACATTTAGGTAATCATGCCTGAAGCGACGAATATCCGTATAGAGTTGCTCGATTTGTTGACTATAATGAGCCAAATCACTAATTTGCCTATCTTTTTGGAGTAGGACTTCTTCTTTTAGTCTTTCACTGAAAGTCGCATTAATGTAAACAAGTGTCGCAAGAAAGAGTAAAGCATAGGTCACCACGAGATAAACATGCCAATCTCTTCCTCCAGGGCTCTGTTGCACAAAAAAGGTGATATATTGGAGAAGGGGAGCATAAGATAACATTGATATATCTATAAGCAATAAAAAGTACTTTGAAAATGACTTTCTAAAACCATAGTTCAGTGCTTTGAAATCTACTTTTAAGGTCTTAATGATTAACCAAAACACAGGAAAGACTAGCAACTCAATGACAAGGTTTAAATGAAAATGGTTAAGTACAATCAAATAATGTCGATTGATGACTAAGGCAATCCCATAAATAATAAGATTGTGAACAAGACTCTCTATGACGATTGGAAACAAGCCATAGAAAATATCTAATAACCTATTGCCATAACGATTTCTGTAGAGGGAATAAACAACCAAGAAGGCATGCCCTAAAACATAGGATAGGGCTGGAGAAAGCACAAACAAAAATCGGATAATCAAGGGGATGATGATATACCATCTTAGCTTTATCTTCTCGGAGGTAATGTATTGATAAATGACAATAAAGAGGATAATCTCCGCTAAAAAGTCTAGATTATCCAACAAAAAATTGATTGCTGTCATAGGCTGATTCTCTCAAGCAATTTCTTTAGTTTCAACTTTGAAACATAGCAAACGCCACCATTTTCAAAATAGACTGTCCCCGTACTTTTATCTAATTTGATGACATTTTCTGGGTTGATAAGGAAAGATTTGTGGCATTTAAACAGTCTAGGGTCACTCTTTTCAATTTGTGAGAGACTGCCATAAAACTCAATCTGCTCCTCTTTAGTATAAAGGATAACCTTATGAACGATATCCGAGGTCTCAAAGTACAAGATATCATGAAAGGGAACCTGAATAACGGTCTTAGCATTCTCAATCCGAAAAGCGTCTTCTGGATTCTGACTCTGTATCTTTTTGCAGGTTAATAAGATAATACTTTCCACACGCTTTTGAAAGTCCTCACCCTCCAAAGACTTATCAATAAAGTCTAGAGCTACCAGTTGGTATTGAAAAGTTAAGGGAAGATACTCTGAATGAGTCGTGAAGAAAACAATACTGGCATAGGGATCATTCTTGCGAATCTGCTTAGCCACTTCCAAACCTTTTTTAGTATCGTCTTTAATTTGAATGTCCAAGAAAAAGAGCTGATGAGACCCTCGCTCGGTAATAGACTCTAACAGTTGATTGGGTTTGTCAAAAACCTCAAAGTCCCCCACTTTAATATTATTTTTCTTAAGAATCGTATGAATAACCTCTTCAATACGATTTTGTTGGATAAAATGATCTTCTAAAACATAGATGTTAAGCATGGCATAACTTCCTTTAGCATAATCTTAAGAGAAATTCTAAGTTAGAGCATTTCTTTAATAAATGAACCTCTCTTATTTATTCAAAATGAGATTTATTGTTCTCTTTACTTATTTTACATTTTTATTACAAAAAAAAACAATAGTTTGTAACATTTTTTTGCTCCAATCAACCAAAAAAACACCCCACAAAGTTAGATTTTATCTGTCTAACTTTTGGGGTGCAGTTCATAAATAGCAATCTTTTTCGTACTAGTTACGATAATAAGGGACACCTTCAGCAGTTTGGTCCTGACCAATAACAAGGTAATCAGAGCCGTTACTACCTCCAGAAATCGCTCTCAATGCAGCTGAGCTTGTATCTGAGAAAACTCCTGCATAGAAAATATTATCTGAAACTCTTTGAGGCTTCAATTGAGCAGTATAACCTGTTGAGTTTTTAATAATTGTACCATCAGCATTAATTGTAACTGATTCACCATTCGCATTAGTCCAAGTTCCCACAAGAGAGCTAATATCACCATTGTCAAGGGCACCAAAGTCAAGCGATGATTGACTATTATTTGTGTTCTTCTCAGATTTAGCCTTATCTGTTCCAGCTGCAGATTCAGCCACTTGTCCACCATCTGTAGTGCCTGCTTGAGCTTGTTCTTGAGAGGAAACTTTAGGTGCTACTGCTGAGGCCTGATTGTCATTTTCTTCATTTGTGACTGCTGAAGATGATGATTGAACTGATTTCTTATCCTTCTTAACAGCCTTACTTGAGCTTGAAGATGACTTCTTAACCGTTTTGACTGGACTGCTACTTGTGCTAACACGAGCTGATTCATGGCTGTTAAATTTAGACACCAAAAAGATAGCGAGGATAACTACGATAAGGGCTAATACTAAACCAATAAGTTTACTTGTATTTTTCATGAGTGATGTCCTTTACTGATAATTTACTCGGATATTATAATACAAAAACAGCTAAATTTTTCATTGAAGTCATAAACGGTCGTTTTTTCGTCATAATCAGAAAATAACATTTAAAATAAAAATACTATATATATATATCAAACTGCCATGGGTTTTGGAACAAGCATCTTAGCAACAATCTCTTTTTGTTTAGCTTTCGAAACCAAGCATGACTCTCCATTTTCAAAATAAATTACACCTAACTCTTTGTCCAATCTCACAATGTTTTCGGGATTTACAACAAATGATTTATGGCATTTATATAGTCTGCAGTCTTGTTTCACAATTTTTGACAATTGACCATAGAACTCAATCTGCTCTTCCGTTGTATGAAGAATCACCTTATGAACTGTTGGAGATGTTTCAAAATAAAGAATCTTATGAAAAGGAACTTGTATAGTTGCATTCTTTGTATCTACCGTAAAAGCACACTCTATTTGGCTCAAACCATTTTTAGAAAGTACTAATCCAATATCAGAAATAATCCTATCTTCATATTCAATATCAGGCAAATTCTTGTCAATAAAATCAAGTGCAGCTAAGCGATACTGAAAGGTTGAAGGTAGGAGTTCGGGATGTGCTGTGATGAAAACAATACTAGCATAAGGATCTCGCTCACGAATCTGTTGAGCAACCAATACTCCCCCTTCGATATCACTATCAGATCCAATATCTAGAAAAAACAGTAAATGCGAGCCCCTTTCCGTAATACGCTCTAATAATTGATTGGGTTTATCGTATAAATTGACCTTCCCAATTCTTAAAATATATATTTGTTTAGACTTGTGGATGGCATCCTCAAGACGAGCTTGTTGAAAATAATCTTCTTCTAAAACAAAAATATCTAACATGCTCAATACCTCCGTTTTATAACATTTCCTTTCAATAACTTGATGAATTAGCTACTTATAGAACGAATCCTATACTTTCATTTTGATTCTACAACTTTCTCTAATTTACGGCAAATATTTTCAAAACATATTGAACAATATATTTATTCAACTCTTGAAACTAAAAAACACCACCCTCAAAAGAGAGTGATGTTACGAATCTTAAGAAATATCCACATAGCGTCTTGCACCGCTATAGGTTACATAAGACAACCAGGTGTGGCCATCAGCTGTAAGGACCTTGTCATAGCGAACGGACATGCCTTTATCATAGTAGGCTAACTCTGGGCTTGCAACGCTTGGTTGATCCTTGATAGAGCTAGGTTTGGTAAAGGTATAGGTGCCAGTTGCCGCTAGGCTTGGACTTGCTGGTTGAGCAACTGCTGTTGCCTTAGCATCAATAGCAATGTAACGGCGGTTGCCTCCATGGCTAACATAAGAGAGCCAGGTATGACCATCTGCAGTCACCAATCTGTCATAGTTAACGGACATACCAGCATCATAGTAGGCCAACTCTGGACTTGCCACACTTGGTTCTGCTTTAATGCTAGAGCGTTCCTTGAAAGTATAGGTACCAGATGAAGGTGTACTTGGTTGGACTGGTTGTTCTACAGGTTTAGTTACACTTGTTGGTGCGATAGCAACATAGAAACGATGTCCTGAATAGCTGAGATAAGAAAGCCATGTATAGCCATCATTATTGACAACCTTGTCATAGTTGACTGACATACCAGCATCGTAGTAGCTAACATCTGGGTTGGCTACCAAAGGTTGAGTCTTAATGCCAGAACGAGCAGTAAAGGTGTATGAACCTGAAGCTGGAAGGTTGTGGCGGGTTGCATTTTGAACTGGAACAGTTGTGCTAGTGCCTCCGATACCTACCATTTTACCATCTTGGACATAGTAGAGATGGACAATGTATTCACCTGCTTCAGCCTTATGGTCACTAACATTGATACGAACCTTGTAGCTACCATCATTTTGTCTGCTAGCTTGGTGCCATACAAGATCGTCTTGACCGTTTTGAGCTGTCCAAACTGGAACACTTACGCCTTGGATAGCTTTATCACCACCAGAAACATTAGTGATATGAACGTCAAAACCAAGGTTAGAGAGATTTTCAATATTGATAGTACCGCTTGGTTTGCTTTCTTGTTGAGCAAGTTTAGACACGGCTACATAACGGCGGTTGCCATTGTAGCTGAGGTAAGAAAGCCATTGGTAACCATCACCACTGACAATCTTGTCGTAGTTGACTGACATGCCAGCATCGTAGTAGGCCAACTCTGGACTTGCCACACGAGGTTCTGCCTTGATGCTAGAACGTTCTTTGAAGGTGTAAGTTCCTGCATCAGGAAGGCTATAGCTAGTAGTTGTATGAGTTTCTTCAACTTTGGCAGGAACTGTGTAAGTTATGCCACCCACACCAACTAATTTACCATTAGTTTCAACATAGTAAAGATGAACATTGTAGAGGCCACGTTCATTCTTGTGGTCAGTTAGACTGACGTTAACCTTGTAGTTACCATTGTTAAGACGAGTCGCATTGTACCAGATGATGTCATCTTGACCATTCTTTTCAGACCAGATTGGAACAGATACCCCAAGGACACCGTTTTGATCTGAAACATTACTGATAACCACACTAAAGTCACCATTATCATGGCTTTCAATAGCAATATCGCCTCTTGGTTTAGCTACAGCCTCTGCTGCAGCACCTAGATCGACGTAACGACGAGTACCATTGTATGACACATAGGAAATCCAACGGTGGTTGTCAGCAAGCAAAGATCTATCGTAGTTGACTGACATGCCTGGATCAAAATTGAACTCAGTCTTGGCAGTCAAGCTAGGTTGGTTCTTCACATCTGCAGGTTTAGTAAAGTAATAAGTACCACGTTCAGGGATGACTTCATCTCTAGTTGCTTCAGTGGTGCTATTAGTGTTTTCAGCCTTCAATGCTGCGATATCAGCGTAGTAGCGTTCATAGTCGTAGCCAATGTAAGAAATCCATTGATGATTGTCTCTCTTCAAGACCTTATCATAGATAACATGGTCACCTGCACTAAAGACAAAGGCAGGTTTGATATCCATGATAGGCGCTGTACGAATTTCAGTTGTGCGACGGAAATAAAAAGTACCGTTTGATGGGATATCAAGAGAACCATCAGCAGTCACTGGACCATCTACACCAGGTTGACGTGTTTCGACAGCTTCACGGTCAGTACCTCTAACTTCTGCTACTTCTGAAGTTGCGGAACGGTTAGTCTCACTTGCTGCTTCAGAGCTAGCTACTGATGACACTTCAGAACGTGGACTAGCCACTTCTGATCTAGAAACAGTAGCAACAGCAGATGCAGAATGAGCAACCTCTGCCGGTACTTCCAAAGAAGCAGCCTCGCTAGCTACTACACTACTAGCTTCAGAAGAAGCAACTTCACTGCTGGCAAGCTTAGGTCTTGGCGCTTCAGATCTTGAAGCTGGTTGATTGAGGACATCGGTAACAGCTTCTGAAGTCGCCTGGTCGATTTGAAGTGGTTCAGAATTATTTACAAAAACTTCATAATCCTTGCTGGAACTTGCGCCATTGGCTTGTTCCTGAGCCAAAGCATGTCCACCAAGCATCAAGCTCGCACCAATCAAGACTGATGCAGCTCCAAAAGAATATTTACGAATTGAGTAACGTTGACGTTCCTTAACAACATATGCCTTTCTCATTTTGATCACTCTCACTTTCTAGGCTGTTTGATAAAACTTGGAACCGTTTTCACATTTCTATTATACCCCTTTGAAATATTTTTTACAATTATTTCAATATTATTACTAAACTTTATTTTGTAGAAAATTGATATCTAATTCTTTCAAATAACTATAATTAAGAAAACCCCCAAGAACTACCTGAGGGCTTTTGCTACATCTAATTCCTTGACACATTAAGCAAATCTGAATAGATTAATTAATTCATTCTGGGTTGATTTGACTATAGGTATCAATCTGGTCTAACTATGATTCATCATAGATGTATTCTTCTAAATGTTCAGTCACTGTAATCTCATCGCAGGAGCTAACATTTTGAAAGTCCTTAATGTAAACAATTTTATACTGATTTGGTAGAAGTAATGGAAAGGCAATTGGCTTTCCATTCTTACACACGCAAAACATCTGAAGGCTATCTGTTACGTTACTAATAAAGACAAACGGAAACAAATGAGGACTGGGAGAATCCAAATAGTGATAGGTCCCCTTTAAGGTACCACTAGTACTTCTCACTTCTCCATGTTCTTTTTGAGACATTTTTAAAGCGTACTCCTTCTACTACTTGTAATTTCCTTTTCTTAAGTACCGAGGGACAATACCATTAATCTAATTTATTGTAAACATGCATTCGACCATATATCGCATCAGAACCGAAACGAATCTGTCCATTACTATCAAAGAAAATTGGGTCACTAGTTGGTCCATCATTATGAGCAAATCCTGCTACATAACCGCCATCTTGAGCAAAACCATTAAAGAGCTGACTACTTGTATCACTATAACCACTTTCAGCACCAACACGGGTTACACTACCGGATGGGGATACTGTAATTGTGTCCCCTAAGTCATTTTGATAGGTACCAGCAACACTAGAGAAATCACCATTAGCCATTGCCGTAGCATCAACCACTGTGGTAGCTGGTGTTTGTTCCGCTGAAGCAGCTGGTTGTTCTGTAGGAGTTCCTTGATTTACTCCAGCTGTTTCTTCACTAGGATTTGTTGGAGCAACTTCTTGTTGAGTAGATCCAGCAACATTTCCGGCTGATGGTTGTGAAGCCGTTTCTCCAGAGGTTGCCTTTGAGACCTCTTCTGAACTAGAAGATTTTGTCTTTTGCTCAGACTTCTTCGTTTTTTCTTTTGAAGATGGTTTTGTCGATTTCACTTTCTGACTAACCTTACTAGAGCTCGATGTTAATGTAGCTTCCTTCTTGTTATTACCACATGCACCAAGTAATAGAACGGAAGTTAAAGCGAGTGCGGTTAAAGTTGTGAAACGTTTTGTAGCAGGTTTCATAATAATTCTCCTTATTACTCTATTTTAGACTGTGTCATTTTCAAAAATCTCAATGAAATAAGTTATATTCTTTAATTCTTCTTATGGGTATAATATACTGCATATTAGAAAAAAAGAACAGGACACGTATGTCCTGCTCTATTCTTTCATAGCATCTCTCATTTTCTCTGATATGATGTCAGTTAAAGAGGTGTCTCCTAGCAATCTAGCCAAGATTATCCCTTCTTGATAGGCCTTTTTAGCCTCAAAAATATCATTCTTTACAACATATAGATACTGTCCCTCTAGCATTCTCAAAATTGGTTTTTTCTGATAATCTTGAGTTTCCTCCATAATGTGATGCAGTTGATTGAATGCTACTTCCGATAAATGAAACTTTTTTCGTTCATATTCAACTATTGGAACCATTAATAAGGCATCCCTAAGTAAAAATAGATACTCCGTGGGAATACTATCATAACTATTTATAAGATTCCTACAAATGGTATAAAAGGTCCCTTCACTAAACCCATCTGACCGCATACTATCACCATCTCCTAACGAGATTTGATATAGTTCTATAAGTAGTAGGTCATTGATAGTGTATACCCTTTTCTCACATAATGAAGGTAAACTCTTCTCCAATATGCTCATGCCAAATTTTTGGTGTGTCTTTGAAGTATATGAGTAAAGTTTTGACTGTAAAATATCAACGACCCTCTGTTCATCAACTGGCAAATCATCATAATAGATATCAATAATTTTACCCAGCTTTTCGTCTAGTTTCATTAGGTTATTTGGCTTATCTAAACTAGTCGCATGCATCAATTGATATTTGAGATTGAGGTATTCTACCGGCAACTTTGAGCCTATAGCCCTCTCTCCAAGCAATTCCGATAAAGATATATTCAGACGTCTTGCCAAGTGCTCTAAGGTCTCTAATTTAGGTTGAGACTTCCCTGTTTCTATACGTGTCAATTGCCGTACTGATAAAACCTCATCCCCTTCACAAAATTTTTCTTTAGTGAATCCTTGTGCTAATCTCAACTCTCTTAACCGATGACCAAAGTCTTGTCCAAACATCGCTAGCTCCCTTTTACTTGAAACTATTATAATTTTTATGATTTGTAATAGTATACCACCCAGTATTCACTATTTCAATTATGAAACGAAAATAATCATTACTTTCAATACCACTTACAAAGAAAAAAAGATAGGATTTTCATCCTATCTTTTCAAGTTACTTTTATTGTATCACATCTTAGAGCTGTTCTGCTACTGCTGAAAGAAGATCTTGGATACCATTGGCATCGCTACCACCGGCCATGGCCATATCTGGTTTACCACCACCACGACCTGATACGATTGGTGCGAGAACCTTGATAACATTACCTGCGTGAACATCTTTAGACTTGCTTGCTACAAGAACATTAACTTTTTCGCCAATGTGAGCTGCAAGGACAAGGACGTCAGAGTAGTCTGCTTGTTTCCATTGGTCCGCGAAGGTACGAAGGGCACCTGCATCAGAAACTTCTACTTGGCTAGCAATGTAACGAACACCGTTAGCTTCTTTAACATCTTTGAAGACGTCACCAGCTGCAGCTGCAGCTGCCTTTTCTTTAAGCGCAGCATTTTCTTTTTGAAGGGCATGCAATTGCTCTTGAAGGCTAGCAACCTTGTTAGGCACTTCTTTCAATTGTGGTGCTTTAAGTGTTGCTGCGATTGCTTTGAGGGCATCTTCTTCTTCACGGTAAGCAAGGTAAGCTTCACGTGATGTCACTGCCAAGATACGACGTGTTCCTGAACCGATACCTTCTTCTTTGACAATCTTGAACATACCGATTTCAGCAGTGTTGGCAACGTGCGTACCACCACAAAGCTCAACAGAGTAATCACCGATTGAAACGACACGAACATTCTTACCATATTTTTCACCAAAAAGGGCCATAGCTCCCATTGATTTAGCAGTGTCAATGTCTGTTTCAATAGTTGTTACTGGAGTGGCTTTCCAGATTTCTTCGTTGACTTGTTCTTCGATAGCACGCAATTCTTCTGGAGTTACAGCCTCAAAGTGAGTGAAGTCGAAACGCAAGAATTCTTGTTCATTAAGAGAACCAGCTTGAACAGCATGATCACCAACGATATTATGAAGGGCAGCATGCAAGAGGTGAGTCGCTGTGTGGTTCTTCATAACACGGTGACGACGTGTGTGGTCAATTTCAAGTTTGTAGTTAGCACCTACAACAAGTTCACCTTCAACCTCAACAGTGTGAAGGGCTTGTCCATTTGGTGCACGTTGAACATCAACCACACGCGCAACAACAGTACCAGCTGCATCTGAGATCGTACCGTGGTCTGCTACTTGTCCACCCATTTCAGCATAGAATGGTGTTTGTTCAAAGACAAGGAGTGCTTGACCAGAGTTAACACTATCATGACGAGCATCATCAGCAACGATAACGCTCAAACGGCTTTCAGCTGTTTCAGCTTCATACAAGAACTCAGATGGTTCAGTGATGTTGGCGAGGGTTTCATTTTGCATACCCATAGAACCACCTTTAACCACGCTAGCACGCGCACGTTCTTGTTGTTCTTTCATGGCAGCTTTAAAACCTTCATGGTCAATCTTGAAGCCTTCATCTTCAGCCAACTCTTCTGTCAATTCCACTGGGAATCCATAAGTATCGTAAAGTTTAAAGATGTCTTTACCTTCAAGCGTATCTTTACCAGATTTCTTAAGGTTAGCAAGAAGCTCGTCAAGCATGCTTGAACCTGCATCGATGGTACGTGCAAAGGTTTCTTCTTCACGTTTAACGATTTTTTCGATAAAGTCTTTCTTCTCAAGAACTTCTGGGTAATAGCTTTCCATGATTTGACCAACAGTTGGAACAAGTTTGTACAAGAAAGCATCAGAAATGCCGAGACGACGGCCGTGCATTACGGCACGACGGAGAAGACGACGAAGGACATAACCACGACCTTCATTACCTGGAAGGGCACCATCACCAATGGCAAATGCCAATGAACGGATGTGGTCAGCAATAACCTTGAAGCTCATTGTGTCACCATCTGGATCATAAGTTTTACCAGACATTTTTTCGATTTCACGAATGATAGGCATGAAGAGGTCTGTTTCAAAGTTTGTTTTAGCCCCTTGCATCACGGCTACAAGACGTTCAAGACCTGCGCCCGTATCAATGTTTTTATTAGGAAGTTCCTTGTATTCTGAACGTGGAACAGCTGGGTCTGCATTGAATTGTGACAAAACGATGTTCCAAATTTCAATGTAACGGTCGTTTTCAATATCTTCTTCAAGCAAACGGATACCAATATTGTCAGGGTCAAAGTCTTCGCCACGGTCAAAGAAGATTTCAGTATCTGGTCCTGAAGGTCCAGCACCGATTTCCCAGAAGTTATCTTCAATTGGAATCAAATGACTAGGTTCAACACCACAAGCAATCCAGCGGTTGTATGAATCTTTATCATCTGGATAGTAAGTCATGTAAAGTTTGTCTTTTGGAAAATCAAACCACTCTGGGCTTGTCAAAAGCTCATAACCCCATTCGATAGCTTCATCACGGAAGTAATCACCAACTGAGAAGTTACCAAGCATTTCAAACATAGTGTGGTGACGAGCTGTCTTACCAACGTTTTCGATATCGTTGGTACGGATAGCTTTTTGTGAGTTAGTGATACGTGGATTTTCAGGAATTACTGAGCCATCAAAGTATTTTTTCAAAGTGGCAACCCCTGAGTTAATCCAAAGAAGGGTTGGATCGTTAACTGGAACCAAGTTAGCTGATGGTTCAACAGCGTGACCTTTTGATTTCCAGAAATCAAGCCACATTTGACGAATTTGTGCTGAAGTAAGTTGTTTCATTGTTTCTCCTTAATCAATTGTTTCTTATTTTGAGCTATTCTCGAGCATTTCCACATAGTCAATAGCGACACATAGGGAAATGGCTAAATCGGCATAAGTATTTTCATAAACGGTAACAGTATAGGTCGATGTTAGATGGAAGAGTTCCTTTTGAATCCTAGCAACTACCTGATCTTGACTATTAAGCAGTTGAAAATCCAGGTCCCAAATATTCCCCTCTATTCGCAAGTCAAGATTATCGACATCATACTTATCACGAAGAAAGGTTAATTTTTTACGAATGTAAAAACTCGAACCATCCTGTAAATCCACCGTAAATTTGGGTAAGAGACTAATAGGCTCCTTGGTGATATGACTGATCTCACGACCATCCTCGCCAAAAATCGTAAAGGTCTTTGGAATCTTAAAAAAGGATCCTTCGACCTGGTAGGCAACTCTACCTTGATCATCCTTGATATCAAATCGTTCACCGCCCAATCGAAACTTCTGTTTGACAAAATAGGTTTTCATACGCCACCTCCAATAATGTCATACATTGCATTCAGAAAATACCCAAAGAATAAAAGACAAGACCACTAAACGAAGGGCGACGTGAACCGCGGTACCACCTTCATTCAATGAACTTGTCATTCTTATTTGTCTTTAATTGTAAACTTTGAGTAGCAAGTAATCAGATTCGTCCGTGGCTCGCAGCGACCGCCATTTTTCTGTATCAGAAGCAATGATTACCAATCTCAAAGGGAAGGCTAAAAATGTCATGATATTAGAACTTTCAGCCACTCTCCATTTTAACGTGTTTTAGGTCTTAGGTCAAGCTGATAATAGCATTATCAACTCTATCTTGTGATTTATTTGCTAGAGCTTGATGATGAACTTGATGAAGCCCCAGAACCAGTCACATACTGGTCAAGAATTGCGCTGAAGGCCTTGTCTACAACTTTAACATTGTATTTCTTAAGGACCTTAGCAATCACTGAGTTAGTGAAGTTAGTATCAGCTTTCTTACCATTGATGATAACCTTAGTCAAATCATCCTTATAGTTTTTCCAATCTGCATTTTTCTCAGCTTTTGAAACAGTTTTGACGATATAGTAAGTTGCAGCACCAGTTGAACTGTTTGAAACGGTCACTACGTCAGAAACGGCATTAGCATCTTGTTTGAAGGCTGCTGTCAAAACATCTGCTGGGAAGTCTTGAGAAGCTGAGTTAACTGTCTTAGAAGCCACTTCCAAGCTGTTATCTTTAGCAACTTGTGAGAAGTCTGCTCCTTCTGCTTTAGCTTCAGAGTCTACCTTATCTGCCACTGCTTTATCAGTAGTTGAAACTACTTGTACCTCTGTATTTGGTGTGTAGTTATCATAGGCGGCCTTGTAATTTGCTTCAGTCAAATCTTTTTGTGCGGCTTGGTTAACAGCATACTCAACCAATTTTTGTGTACGGATTTGAGTACGGTATGACTCTTCTGTTTGACCATAGGCTGCAAGTACTTGTGAGAATTGATCTCCGTATTGTTCTGAAGCTTGCTTATAAGCTTTGTCTACGTCTTCTTTGCTGACTTTGCTACCATATTCTTTTTCAAGAGCCTTTTGCAAAGTTGCACTCAAAACACTTTGTTGTGTTTGGCTGCTACCTTTAAGTGAATCAAAGACATCACCGACAGTAACAGTATCACCTTTCATAGATACCAAAGTTGTTTCTTCAGTCGTTTTGTTACCTAGAGAAACATACATAGCACCTGCACCAACGAGAGCTGAAACAGCTACAAGGGCAAGACCTCCGAGGAAGCGGCCACCTGAGCTTGGTTTACCAGCATCACGTGTCTTTTTCGTTTTAGCACGTTTAGCTTTTTCTTTCGCTTTTTCACTAGCGAGGGCGATGCTTTCCTCTTCTTCTTTTTGGCGATCAAGATGCTCTTGTTCTGCGTCTTTGTCTGCTACAACCTCTTCAACAGTTTCTTCTGTCGACTCAAGGTTTTCATTTTCTTTAGCCATTCTATCTACTCCTTAAATTGTCAATATCTTTGTTATTATACCACACTTACTTAAATAATGCTTAATCTGGCAAGATAATATTTTCAGAATTTTTCCGAAGCATAAGAAGTCCGTCACTCATAGGGACCAAACTAGCAGTCAAACCAGGGTTATCTAAGGTCGCATCAAAAAGACGATGCAAACCACGGTAAATCGTACGCTGACCACGACGAACCTCCATGATGTCTTTGGCAATATCCCCCCCTTGGAAGATATCATCAAAGACAATGACACCACCTACCTTGAGACGTTTTAGGATTTCAGGCAGAAAGACGATATATTTAGACTTGGCTGAGTCCATAAAAACAAAATCATAATCAGTGTCCAAATCTTGCAAAACTTCTGCTGCATCACCTTCGACCAAGGTAATTTGTTTGCGGCTGTCATACTTGGCTAGATTTTCCTTGGCAAAGCCAATCATTTCTTCATTACGATCAACCGTTGTAATCTGAGCATCAGGCGCATATTCAGCCATAAGAAGGGCTGAAAAACCAATAGCCGTTCCTACCTCAAGGATTTTCTTAGGCTGCAAGGTCTGTAACAAAAATCGGAAATAAGCAACAACTTCGTGCTGGATAATTGGAATATTTTCCTTACGAGCAAAGGCCTCCAGCTCAGCCAAATGCCCTTTATTTTCCTGAAGATGCGTTCGCATGTAATCCACGATATCCTTGTTTACTACTGGGCGACGCATGTTGTGATTTGCGTTTTTACTATATGATTTAACCATGTGTTTTATTATATAAAAAATCCCTAGCGAGTGCTAGAGATTTTTCTTATCTATAACTCAAATCCTCATCATTAGACTACTTGACGAATAACCCTCTTTTTCAAGAGGTAAGCAATAACTAAAGCTACCACGTAAAGAGCAATAAAAACAAGCAAGGTCATCTGGTAAGATTTTGTCAATTCATAGGTTACCGACAGGAGCATTGGTCCCACTAAGGCTGCCATAGCCCAGGCAGTCAGAATATAACCATGAAGGGTAGCCAATTCCTTTGCCCCAAAGATATCGCTAAGGTAGGGAGGAATCAAGGAGAATCCTGCCCCGTAGCAAGTCATCAGAACAGCCATCGCAACCACAAAGACAAGTGGAACTTGCAGGACAATTAGGAGGATAGCCATAACGATATTAACCGCAAAGAGGAGGATAAAGGTCTTCGGACGCCCAATATAATCCGACAAGCCTGCCCACAGAAGGCGACCAAAACCATTAAAGATTCCCATAACACCGACAACAACTGCTGCTGATTCCGCTGACATCCCAACCATATCTTGAGCCATTGGAGAAATAGCAGAGACAAGGGCTAAGCCACATGAGATATTGATAAACAAGATAAGCCATAACCAGTAGAAAGTTGACGATTTCAGAGCTTCATTAGCCGTAACCCCTTTGCTCAAATCAGCAGCCTGTCGGTTTGGACTCTCGTCAGCCAACAGTTGTGCTTCCTCTACACTTGGTCGTTTAATGAATTGTGAGACAAAAAGCATCACAATAAAATAAACAACTCCCAAGATATAAAAGGTCTGCTCAACACCACGTGCCTGAATCAGATATTGGGCAATAGGGCTAGTCAAGAGCGATGCGAAGCCAAAGCCCATAATGGCAAGACCAGTCGCAAGCCCACGCTTGTCAGGAAACCACTTAATGATGGTTGAAACAGGCGTAATATACCCCACACCCAGTCCTAGACCACCAAGAATACCGTAACCAAGATAAAGTATCCACAGCTCTCCCTGAGCAATGGCAACTCCTGTTAGAATGTTACCTCCGGCATAGAGAACAGCCGACATACTCCCAGTCACTCTAGGACCAAATTTTTCAACCAAACGTCCCATGAAGGCTGCAGAAAGACCAAGACAAAAGATGGCCAATGAAAAGGCAAAAGAAACTGAAGATTGATCCCAGCCAGTCTGGGCCATAATAGGATTACGATAGATACTCCAAGCATAGGTAGACCCCAACATAAGATGGAGTAAGACACCACACGTTGCTACAAGATAACGATTGGTTGTTTTCACAAAAACCTACTTTCTATTTCTGAACACGGTTCACTTATCAATTATAAAACGTTAGGTTTTTAGTCTATCATGAATATAAACAAGGAGCTATAAATATGCTCATTAGTCATTTTCCGTAGCAATTAGGACTTGCATGCTATAAACGTTCGTTTTTTTAGATGTAAAAAGAACCACTCTTATTCAGAATGATTCTTTCATATAGTATAGTAACTTCTTTTTAAGAAAGGTGAACACCTTTTTCAACCAAGGCTTCCAATTCAACGAGACGGTCTTCAAAAACTTTGAAGGCAGCATCCAAGTAGTCGGTATTGGTCATATCAACACCAGCTTTCTTGATAACTTCCAAAGGATAATCTGAGCTTCCCGCCTTAAGGTAAGTAAGGTAAGCTTCTTTATCCTCCTTAGTACCGTGAACAATTTTTTCAGCCAAGTAGCTTGCTGCTGCAAACCCTGTAGCGTATTGGTAGACATAGTAATTCATGTAGAAATGCGGAATACGTTCCCACTCAAACTGAATTTCGTAGTTATCTTCAGCTTTAAGGTTATAGTATTTCTCATTGAGGTCTGCGTAAAGTTTATTCATGAAGTCGGCTGTCAAGATTTGACCAGATGCATCTGCTTCATGGATAGCATGCTCAAACTCAGCAAATTGGGTTTGACGGAAGACAGTTCCCTTGAAACCATCCAAATAGTGGTTAAGAATAGCAAAACGTGTCTTGTCATCTTTAACCTCTTTAAGAAGCGTTTCTGTCAAGATATTTTCATTAGTTGTAGACGCAATTTCCGCCAAGAAGATTGGGTAATCTCCATAAACATATGGTTGTGTCTGACGTGTGAACGTTGAATGCAAGCTGTGGCCAGTCTCGTGAACCAAGGTAAAGAGATTGTCCAGAGTATCTTGCCAGTTCAAAAGCATGAAAGCATTTGTATCATAGGCACCACCTGAGTAGGCACCTGAGCGTTTTCCTTTGTTAGGGTGAACGTCAATCCAACGTTCCGTAAAGGCTGCATGAACCCCTTTACTATACTCTTCACCAAAGATTGCCAAGACTTCTTCTGCTTTCTTGAGGGATTCTTCATAAGTAAGAGCAGTTTCAGTCTCAGAAAGTGGTGTGTAGACGTCATACATCTTAAGCTCGTCAAGCCCCAAGACCTTCTTACGCAAATCAAGGTAACGGTGCAAAAGTGGCAAATGCTTATTCACTGATTCCAAGAGTGAGTCATAAACACTCTCTGGAATAAAATTGGCCGCAAGTGCTGCATGACGTGCCGAATTATAGTGACGAACTTTGGCTTGGTAATTGTGAACCTTAACAACGCCTTGAAGTGTTTGTGCATAGGTATGTTGGAACTGCTCGTAAGTACCGTACATCGCTTCATAAGCACCCTTACGAATATCACGGTCCTTAGCTTCCATGAGGGTGATAAAGTTACCATGTGTCAACTCAACCACATCCCCTTGGCCATCTGATACCCATGGGAAGAGGATATCAGCATTATCCAAGACATTAAAGGTATCCGTTGGACCGTTGAAAATATCACCGGCTGCTGCCAAGAGCTCTTCCGCTTCTTGAGAAAGAACGTGGTCCTTGTTTGCCAAGAGGCGTTCGAAATAGTGGTCATAAAGTCCAAGCCCTGGTTCCTCTGTTTTGAAGGCTGTTAACTTTTCAGCATCCAAGGCCATAAATTCAGGCTCAAAGTAAGCAAAGGCTTCACTCAACTGTGAATAAAGGTTTGAGGCCTTTGCTTGGTACTCTTGATACAGACCTACTGTTGTGTCTTGGTCATTTTTCATTGACGCATAGACATAGATTTTCTCCAAGCGACGCATAAGGCTCATATAAAGTTCTGTTGCCTCAAGCAAGTTCTTAGCAGAATCCAAGAGATGACCTGCATAAGCACTAGCCTTCTTCAAATCCTGAACAGTGCTTTCATATTCGGTTTCCCAATCTGCATCTGTCGCGAAAATGGTCGTCAAATCCCATGTGTATTTTTCTTCTAAATGAGTACGATTGTCTGACATAATATTCTCCTTAATTGTGTCTATTCTTTTCTATTTTAGCATAAAAGGTGGGAGGGTAGAGAGTTTGTCGATAAGAAAAATGCCTTTTTCGATAATATTTCTTAAAAAGCTTTTCAAAACCTTCAAGTGACTGTCTAATTTGTACAAAACCCTGCCTAGATTCAGGAAATCTTACTTGTGGGAAAAAATCCTGATCAGACAGGCATAATAAATTCATTCCCTTAAGATAGGCTTCCTCCTGTCTTCTCATCCACCTTGGATTTTTCCCCATTAATTCTCGTTGAATTACATGTGAGACTTTCTTTCGCTGAGTCACTTGATAGGTCTCAACCTTTTCTGCTTGATAAGGATAACGTAGAACTGTCATCAGATTTTCGGTTAAAGGCCAGGTCTTAGTTAAGTAATAGACTTTCCCAAAAATATCCTCATAGATGAGATACTTAAGTCTAATTTCCTCTTTCTTCCAATCAAGCTCCCATAGATGAAATCCTATCTTAGCCGTAAAATAGAAAAAGTCCCGCTGTAAGTCTGTTAAACGCCGTCCCAACCATAGGTCTTCCCCCAAAAACCAACGCACTTCATAACCTGCTTGCTGATAGGCGCGTGTCCTCTCTCTCAAACGTTGCTGAGATAACCGAGAACACTGAACTTCTAGAGCCAGGGAATCGCCAACAAATAAATCTGCAATTTGCCCCATCTCAGACAAAACCTTTTCAATACTTACTTTTTCACCATGATTAACCAAAGATTTATACAAAGCTGCCTTAAGGGATAAATGTTGGGCCGATTCATTCTCCGAGAAGAACTGACAATCTTGCAAAGACTTATGAGCAAAATGTGGACACATTACCTGGCCATGTTTCAGAAGGACAACTCCCTGGCAACCAGGACAGCTATAGGATTCCTTACGTTGCAAACTGGTTTCTAGAGCTGAAACGAGCTTCCCCTCCTGATTTTTTGCAATTAACATGACTCTCTCCTTTGTGCACTCTCTTACTTATTCGTAAAAGAATTCACAAAATAAAAAAACATCTAGATTACTCTAGATGCGTCCCCCATTCAAACTGAAACTTGCTCCCTGCTGTATGGAAACTTAGGTTTATAGGTGTATTGCTTACCTTGGGATACAAGTGCCGCTCAGTCCATTTGATCTCTTTTCAACAATCTCAATTCTTCAAGGAAAATCCCCCAATTTTCCTAGGAATCAGGATTTTGAAAACAGTTTCTATCCCACATAACCATTAAAAATAGCTAATGTAGCATAGACAGATGCTCTCACAAACATCTGGTCAAATTCCGTCACTGAAGCATCATCCCAATATGCTTATCACCCTTTTGTTCCGCAATCCCAATAAAAGCTTAATCCTTGAGTTGATAATGAGATAAAACAATTTTTAGACTTTTACAAGTTAAAGTCTTTATTTACTAACATTGAACCACCATTTCCCTAGGTGCAGTTCAATACCAACAAACGCAAAACCGTGTTGGTCCAAAATGGTTTCTAGTTAAGAGTATCTTGTGATTGATAGTCAGTCAATCTGAAGAACTTTCCCTCTAGCTTCTTTACGCAGAACGTCGCACTGCTTACAAGATACTATTTTCTAGAAGAGTATTGGCTAAAAATGCCACTCTCAAAACATACCACCTATCAGTCATTAGGTTTAGTCCACCTTCTGATAGGTATATTAGCAGTTACTGCTTTATTTTCTTTCCCTCTTCGCTTTTGACGATTAGTCTCTACCGATTCTGCTGTTTTTGAATCTGTCGTTTGCTCTACACGGATTAAAAATACCGCTAGCTCCCGCTACGATGATGCTGATGTTTTAAATCGATTAATCTAATTTTTTGCTGTTTAAATCTTCTCTTTTTTAAATCATCACAATGAAACATTGGAATTTGATAACTTAGAATTCCAGATTCCAAGCTAGTCCTTTTTGACTAGGGAGTCACCCTGCCAAAAAACAAACTCTTCCTAACACAATCTATTATACTGTATTATAATTTTTTGTCAATTAATTTATTTCATATTTTTTGAAAATAATATTTACACCCTTATTTTACACATAGTTAACTATAGAGAAAAGCTTATAATATAGGCTTTAGTTGCGATTTTGAAAAAATTAGAAAATGTATATCTATTTTTCTTTTTTCAGTCTAAATCAAGTAATTCCAGTAAATGTCAGAAAATTTCATCTTTATTATTTCTGGTTAACTTGATTTTCCAAACTAAAAAAACTAGGAAATTTTCCTAGCTTTTTTATGTATTATCTTAGTGTTTACGTTTGTAAGTTGAGATACCGAACAAGGCCAAAGCTGATGTCACCATAGCTGCACCTGCTGCTGCAGAAGCTACTGTTGATTTTTCACCAGTAGCTGGAAGAGCTGGAGCTTCTTCTTTTACAGGTACTGATGTTGGTGTTACAGGTTTACCTGGTGTAGGTTCTGTTGGAGTTGTTGGTACTTGAGGTTTTGGTTTCTCAGTTGTTTCTTCAACAGATACAAAGTTTTTGTGGTAAGTAACTTTTGCTGAAACAGTGTTTGGAAGAACTGGTTTGTTTGGTTCTTCTGGCAATTCAGGAACAACTACTGTTGAGTTAGTTGCGAACCAGTAAGCAGTTGGAACGTTAAGGTTATTTACGCTTACGATGAAGTCCATTGGTTCACCCTTGAAGATTGTTGCAGCAGCACCATAGTAGGCATTCTTCGTACGAGGTGTTCCGTCTGGGTTAATCGCATCCCAACCTTCATCTGTAACTTCACCAGTTGTTGGATCCACTGTTGGGTCACTGTTAAAGCGTGAACCGTTAGCCACAAATTCGTTATCGTTTGTTGCATAAGCATAACCATCTTCATGCAAAGTGATAGATGAACCAGGAATTTGAACGTATTCATTACCATTCAAACCAACTTTTTCAATGTGGTTTCCAAGCTCAGTGTTCCAGTGGTTAAGTGAAGAGATACTCAAAACTGATCCGTTCTTAGACAAATCAAGTGGTGTCACTGATGACTCAGAATCAAAGAAGTTCAAGTTCATCTTAACGTGAAGTTTTTTGTTAGTGTCGTCAGTTTGTGAACCAATGAAAAGTGTCTTAGTTGGATCGTGGTACAACTTAACAATGGCTGAACCATCTGTACTTGGTGTTTCTACCAAAGTGTAAGTTGCAACAATTTTCTTAACTGGAGTACCATTGAATGATGTTCCGTTTAGGTTGTTGTATGTTACAGTCAATGTTTGACCTGTAGCCATCTTCAACCATACATCTTCAGTGTATTCACCGTCAGCATTGATAGTGTATTGTGTACCGTTAGCTGCACTAAAGTCACTTGGAATGTAACGAGATGTGTTGAATTGTTCAAGGATTTCATCTACTGAGTGACCTGATTGGATTGTTTTATCCAAGTAGTCAACAGAACCTGCTGAGTTTTCAACAGTCATAGTAGCATCAGATTCTGTTTTATAGATCAAGCCAGTAGCATTTTCAGCCAAGCCTTTTGTCAAAAGACGAGCTGTTGTTCCACCAGTGTACTCTTTGTATGATTTTTCCCAAGCAGCATAAGCAAGAACGTCTTGGTAGTATTTATCCAATTGTGTCTTGTAATCTGCAAGTTTTTGTTTATATTCTGAAACCGCAGTTGTCAAAGCTGTTGTTTGAACTTTGTTGTCATTGTTAGCAGCTTCGACGCTAGTGTGTTTAACACCTGCTTCTTCTGTAGCTGTGAATCCCCCTGTTGCAACAACATTTGCTTTAGCAGATGTAAGAGCTGCATCAGCTTCTTCACGAGTCAATTTATTTTCAGAAACAACTGTATTTGAAGCTTCTTGAGCATCTTTAGCTGCTTGTTCTTGGACAGCTTTAACATCAGCAGAATCTTTTGATGCTGCTGCAGTCGTTGTTGCAGCTTCAACAGCGTTATCGAAGTCAGGATTTGAAACTTCAGCAATAGCTTTAGTTGTTGTTTTTACAGTAGTATCTGTTTCAGTAGTAGTTTTTTCTTCTGTTCCAGGTACTGTAGTAACAACTGCTGCATCACCTGTTGTTTTAACAAGGTTAGCACTTGATTCTGCAGCCGTATTTGATACGGTTGCATCAGTATCAGTAGTTGCTGTTACATCTTTAGCTTCATCCGCAGCTGCTACGCTTGTAGCCGCGAGTCCTGCAAGCAATACGCTTGAATACAATGTTGTTTTAAATGGATTGACTTTCATTTACACTTTCTCCTTCTTGGTTAACATTTTATTAACCTATTTTCTTCACCGTTTAATATACTACCGTGATTTTCAAAATTTGGCAATAGCTTTCTGAAAAAAATATTATATATTTGCTACATGTTTTTAAAATTTGACACACTTTTGTTATAATTTAATCATTTCTTTACAATTAATTATAATTCGTAAGGATTTTACAGAGTTTTCACTTATTACTTTCTTACAGCCGTTCATTTTTTTCTCATAATAAACTGTTTCAACGATAGAATAGGCTTTCTATTAGAAGCAGGTCATCAAGAACCGGCCTCTTCATAACTAAAAACACATAAAAAACACCTTCAAGTCCTTGACTTTAGTCGTTTTTCGTCGTATGCTTGAAAAAAATGTTAAGAAAGTTGGGGGACTTTTCAATGACAAAAAAAGAAACTAGGACACTGATCCTTTTTGGGGTTAGTATTATTTTTGCGAACCTTGTACTTCGTTTGCTTCTTAAGCCACTGCCAGAGGAGATAGCCTTTCTCATAAAGACACTAGGCCTAGGGTGTGGCTACTATTTCCTAGTCCATAAGCGACTAGGATTAAAAATAAAATCAACTAAAAAGATCAGTTGGTCTGAAACCTTAAGTGTATGTTGGTTGGTTCTTTTAGCAGATTTCTTCTATCTTTCTGCGGGTGCTTTTGGTATCATTAAGGCACCTCACATGATAGGAACTGCCTTGACTATTGCCTTAGGGGCTGGTTTTTTCGAGGAATATGTTTCTCGCGGACTCTTCCTTAAAATCGCCTTCCAAGATGGTGTTAAATCTTCAAAACAGGTTTTAGGTGTCGTTCTCCTATCTGCCTTATCCTTTGGGTTGGCTCATCTTGTAAATCTCACTCATCAACCCTTGAATGCTACTCTGTTTCAGGTTTATTATGCGACAGCTATAGGTATATTCTATGCGGCTATTTACTTACGTACTGGTAGCCTGTGGTGGACTATTATTCTGCACTTTTTGATTGATTTTGCCAGTGTCCTTATCTCGCAATCAACACAGGCTGCACCAGCTACAAGTATTTGGCATTTCATTTTATGGCTACCTTTAATTGCCCTAGGACTCTTTCTTATTCGTCCTAAAAAATTGAAAGCCATTAGATATCTTAATGACTAATATTTCAAACTGCATCCCATAAGTTAGATTTTCAGTGTCTAACCTGTGGATGCAGTTTTTTCATTTATCAGAACTGCTTTCTTACGACTTATCTCAATTTCCATAATTACTCCTAAAACGATTTAATCATAGAAATTTCATATCAGGTCTTCATCTATTCCTATCAGAATTTTGCTGATTTTAGACTTCTCATTTTGTTATAATATGACCTACAATCATATTTTTCAAAGGGGATGCTTATGAATTTTCAACAATGTCGCTATGTTCAGACTATCGCTGAAACAGGGTCTTTTAGTAAGGCTGCTAAAAAACTCTTTTTGACTCAGCCTAATCTCTCAGCATCCATCCGTGACTTAGAGGAAGAACTTGGTGTCCAACTCTTTGAACGTTCCAATACAGGAGCTAAACTAACTGATGACGGTCATGATTTTCTCAAATACGCCAAACGTATTCTTGGAGAGTTAGATCTCCTAGAAGGACGTTACCGTAAATCATTCAAGAAATCATTCACTGTTGCCAGTCACCACTACGATTTCTTATCACTTCCAATGGCTCACATTGCCCAACGTTTTCGTAGTGATTATCAAGAATTTCAACTGATTGAAACAACGACTAGGAAGATTCTCAAAAGCGTTGAGAGCTTCGAAAGTGACCTGGGGATTATTTATCTAGATGAAGACAATGACCATATCCTTGAACGCAGTTTCCAACACATGGATCTGACTTTCACCCCACTTGGAGAGTTTGAAACTAAGATTTTCTTAGGTCGCCAACATCCCCTAGCTCACAAAAAATCCCTCAATCTCAAAGATTTAGAGGGATACCCACAGGTCCGCTTTCGTCAAGAAAGCTCTGGAATCCATTTTGACGAAGATCCTCTCGAGGTTCTGCCTGACCAACAAGTAATTTACAGTAATGACCGAGGCAGTGTTATGAATCTGCTCTGTGCCTCAGATAGTTACGCTTCTGGTCTCGGTATTGTTAATAGTTTCATTAAGGACCAAATTGTTTTACTTCCACTAAAGAACAGTCCAAAGCACACCTTGGGTTTTGTGACCAATAATAAACAGAAACAATCCGCAATTATTCAAGCATTTATCGAGGAAATTCAGGATAGCTTACTACCCCACCACTAAGGAGAAGAAAATGGAATTTCAAACACTTAATAATGGCATCAAAATACCCGTACTTGGTTTTGGTGTCTGGCAAATTTTCGATCAAAAAGAATGTCAAAAAGCCGTTGAAGACGCTCTTTCTGTAGGCTATCGATTGATTGATACTGCTAGCCTTTATCGAAATGAGGAAGCCGTGGGACGTGCCATTAAGGCATCTGGTATCCCTCGCGAGGATATTTTCCTGACTAGTAAGGCCTGGATTAGCCAGCTTGGCTACGAAGATACCAAATTAGCCCTAAAAGAAACACTTCGCAAACTAGATACTGACTATCTTGATTTATATTTGATTCATCAACCTTTTGGCGACTTACATGGTGCCTGGCGTGCTATGATTGAGCTTAAGCATGAAGAACTTATTAGAGCCATTGGTGTTTCTAACTTCTCAACAGGGCGTTTGGCGGATTTTGCCTTGCAAACACCGGTCATTCCAGCAGTCAATCAAATCGAGTTGCATCCCTATAAACAACACAAACTGATCCAGAAAGCCGATAAGGAATTTGGTACCCTAACGCAAGCCTGGGCTCCTTTTCATAGAGGAGAGGATGGTATTTTTCAGGACCCAACTCTAACTGCTATTGCTGAAAAACATGGCAAGACAGTTGCCCAGGTCATTCTCAGATGGCAAACCCAACAAGGGATTTTGACCATTCCTAAAAGTACCCATATCGAACGGATGAAGGAAAACTTTAATAGCTTCGACTTTCACCTTGACCAAGCAGACCTTGACGCTATCAGTAAACTAGACCGATACCCAAATGCTTATGGACCTGATGAAAGTGTGGAACGCATTAAACATTTATTGAAATATAGTGTATAAAAAAAACGAGTTCGACTGAACTCGTTTTCTTATACAACAAGTCCTCTTAAGACTTTCCTTAAGAGTAGATGATTTCCGGTTTTAAGGAAGCAAAACTTTCGATCACTCAACAAAGATCTGTTTCAAGCGCTTTACTCACAACTGAAGATTAGTAAAAAACAGTTTCCCAATTCAAAAAATTGAAAAACTATTTTTTATGATATTTTACCCAATCACACTTCCGTTTGGAACCGATGGATCTACTGTCAAGACAGTGAGTTTTCCGTCATGTTCTGCGGAAAGAATCATACCTTGGCTGACATATTTTTTCATCATCTTACGTGGTTTGAGATTAGCCACGACTTGAAGTTTCTTGCCGACCAACTCTTGTTCGTTTGGATAGAATTTAGCGATACCTGAGAGAATTTGACGATCTTCACCGTCACCAGCGTCAAGACGGAAGCGAAGCAATTTGTCTGAACCTTCGACTTTTTCTACTTCTTTAACTTCAGCGACACGGATTTCAACCTTGTCAAAGTCATCAAATTTGATTTGGTCTTTTTCAGACTTAAGTTCAACCTCTTCTGGGTTCCATTCCTTCTCTTGAGGTTTGCCTGCGTTCATTTGAGATTGGATGTAGGCAATCTCTTCATCCATGTCCAGACGTGGAAAGATTGGAGTTCCTTTTGAAACGACTGTCACATTCTCTGGGAAGCCTGAAAGTTCAAGATTTTCAAGGTCAAATGTTACTGGCAAACCAAGTTGTTCCATGATGGCATTTGAAGTTGTCATCATAAATGGTTGGATGAGGTGGGCTACCACACGAAGACTAGCTGCCAAGTGAGCCATGACCGCTGCCAATTGTTCCTTGTCACCATCTTCTTTTGCAAGGACCCATGGAGCTGTTTCATCAATATACTTATTGGTACGTGAAATGATATTCCAAACGGCGTCCAAGGCACGTGGGAAATCTACAGCGTTCATTTGTTTGTGGAACTCTTCGATATTTTCAGCCACAACCTTAGCCAAATCAGCATCAAAGTCTGTAACGTTCTCAACATAGGCAGGCACTTGACCACCGAAATACTTGTTAATCATGGCAACTGTACGGTTGAGGAGGTTTCCAAGGTCGTTAGCCAATTCGTAGTTAATACGAGCCACGTAGTCTTCTGGTGTGAAGGTGCCATCTGAACCGACTGGAAGACTACGCATGAGGTAGTAACGGAGTGGATCAAGACCAAAACGCTCTACCAACATTTCTGGATAAATCACGTTTCCTTTAGACTTAGACATCTTACCATCTTTCATGACGAACCAACCGTGGGCAACAAGACGTGTAGGCAATGGCAAATCAAGAGCCATAAGGATGATTGGCCAGTAGATTGAGTGGAAACGAAGGATATCCTTACCAATCATGTGGATGATTTCGTGGTTTTCATCATTTTGCCAGAATAAATCAAAGTTACCATGCTCATCCTGACCATAACCAAGGGCAGTGATATAGTTGATAAGAGCATCAATCCACACATAAACCACGTGTTTTGGATCTGATGGTACTTTTACTCCCCAGGTAAAGGTTGTACGTGACACAGCCAAGTCTTCCAAGCCTGGCTCGATGAAGTTTTTAAGCATTTCATTCATACGACCATCAGGTTGGATAAATTCTGGATGTTCTTTAAAGAAGGCAGTCAAACGGTCTGCGTAGTTACTAAGTTTAAAGAAATATGATTCTTCAGAAACAAGCTCTACTTCATGTCCTGATGGAGCTACCCCGCCAATGACATTACCTTCTTCATCACGGTAAACTTCTGCCAACTGACTTTCAGTGAAAAATTCTTCATCTGAAACTGAATACCATCCTGAGTATTCACCAAGGTAGATATCTCCTTGTTCCAAGAGACGCTCGAAAACTTGAGCAACAACTTTTTCATGGTAATCATCAGTCGTACGGATGAATTTATCGTATGAGATATCCAAAAGTTGCCAGAGGTCCTTAACACCAACAGCCATACCGTCCACATACTCTTGTGGTGTGATTCCTGCTTCTTCAGCCTTTTGTTGAATCTTTTGGCCGTGTTCATCAAGCCCAGTAAGGTAGAAGACATCATAGTTCATCATACGTTTGTAACGTGCCAAGACGTCACAAGCAATAGTTGTATAAGCAGAACCAATATGCAATTTACCAGATGGGTAGTAGATAGGTGTTGTGATGTAGAATGTTTTTGTCATTTTAATTTCCTTTCATATGTTAACAAATGGGCTAACACTGATGATATAACATCTTATTATAGCACGTTTTGGACACTAAAAAAACCAGCTAAGCTGGTTTTAAACATTACTAGTTTTGAAAGAGCTTTTTATCCGCTCTAACATCACGTTCATAGTCATAATCTAATTTCTTCACGTCATCCTCTGATAGGCGTTTGAAACTTCTTTCTTCTGTAAGTTTGCCTTTCTTATTATAAGTAGTGACAATCAATTTATTACCCTTAACCTTGTATCGAACGGTTTCTTCAAGAGATTCTTTGTAGGATTTAACGTAAATCTTTTTACTTTCATCGTTATCAGCCTGAGTTCGATATTCACTTATTTTGTATTGATTATCTACTGCCTGGTCAATGACTTTCGAATATTCAGATAGTGACATGTTTGGTTTAAGCGTTCTAGACCAAGCATCTGGACGGTATGCTTCGTCAGTATCATAGTCTGTAAAGTCAACCAGATTGTTCCCGCCAGCTAAGGTATAAAAATAAAATTTAACATTGTTACCTTTGACTTTAACAAAATCATGAGCCTCTAGGCCACTTTCCTTGAAAGATTCCATACCATCAACCATTTTCTTCTTATCTTTATGGTAAAAGCGATAAGTTTCAAGTAGATAGGTTCCTTCAGGTATTTTACCGCTTTGCAGGTGCATAAATGCATAGCCACCAAATGAAAGTGCCACTAGGACAATCGCCCCCACTACAGAAGCAATAATAATTTTAGCTTTCTTAGACAAGCCTGTCTTAGCAGGAGCAACTTGTGAAACGGCTTGTGTCACTTGGTCACTCAACTGAGCTTGCTGTGGATTAACACCCTCGTCCTTAGCCTCTTGAGAAATAAATTCCCCATTAGCTTTTGCTTGTTGGATTTCTTCCTCTGTCGGCTTACGATTATTGATTGTTTCGAAATAATCTAACCACTCTTTTTCGTTCATAAAAGTCCCCTTTTTCATTGATACTTCCATTCTAACAGAAAAAAGACTCCAAGGCTATTTGATTATTTCCATATAAAGAAAAGCGATACCAGAATGGAGTTTTGGCTCTCCTTCTCGTACCACTTTACTCATTTACATCATTGGGTGATTAGATTTTATCACTAGATTTTTTACTACTTTTACTATCGTCAGAGCCTGATTTAGAACCACTACCATAGTCATCGCTATTACCATAGCCATAGTCATTACCATAACCATAGCCATAATTGTAGCCATAACCATAATCATAGTAATCCTTGAAGTCATCATATTGATCACTATAAGTCTTCAAATCTTTCTTATAATCTTTGATGGCATCCTTATAGTCATCCCAGCGCTCCTCAGCGTCTCCCTTACTCATACGTTTATAAGTAATACGTGACTGAAGCTTCCCTTTTTTATCATAAGTAGTCAGAGTGTATTCATCGCCATGCTTGACATAGGTACGTTTTTCCTTCAAGGTATCTTTATATTCTCTTGTTGTTTTTTTAACGACTTTGTCAGCTTCCTCTTTGGTATAAAACGAATAGTCTTTTCTCATCTTTTTCATGAAGTCTTTTGTGACATCTTCGACTTGATCCGCATCTAAAACTTGACTCTCTGTTCTATTCCACGGATCAAATACCTGAGGAACATCTGTCTCATAGTCCATCAAACTAACATATGATTTATTGTCACTCTCTACTAAATTGTAGGTTCTAGATTGATTATTCTTTACAACTACAAAAGACTGCAAGTCCAAACCTTCGTCCTTGTATTCATCTATGCCATCAACCATTTTATCTTTGTCTTCATCATAACGAGAGAAAGAAACTACTTCATAGGTTCCATCTACAATTTTTCCTGACTGATAACGCCATAATGAATAGCCACCAACAGAAAGTAAAATCACTGCCACAGCACCCAAGACTGACGCCAAAATAATCTTAGTTTTCTTAGACATACCTTTTTTAGCAGGTACGACTTGTTGGAAGGTTGCTGTTGTTTGTGCAAACTGAGGCTGCTGTGTCATCGTTATCACAGGTTCAGCTGGCTTAATCGGTCTTTGCTCCGTCGCCTGTCCATTTGAGCCAAAGACGTTAGGGTTAGGTCGTTCAAGGATAAACTCGCCTGCTGCTTGAGCTTGAGCTAACTCTGCGGGAGTTGGTTTGCGACCGTTGACTAATTCAAAGTACTCAATCCACTCTTGCTGGTTCATAATAATCTCCTTTTTTATTGGTCTACCGTTCTATTGTACCAAAATAAATGGTGAAATAGTATTTGACAATTATCATAAAGACTGTAAGGTTTTTTAATAAAACATTAGGCTATGATTCTTGATAGTAAAGAGGCGCTTGCACGATAAGTGGATCAGCGCCAGATGAGATAATCCCCATCATGCCTTGAATAATTATAATACTTCAAGGCATACTCATAATCCCTATCATAACCACTTTTGACCCCTTTGGCTTCCTCTGAGCTCAATCGTTTAAAAGTTCTACGCGACTCAATATGTCCATCATTAGTATAAACAGTCAGAACGAGACCATTAGGGCGCTTTTCATAAGTTCTTTTTTGCTTCAACATTTTTTTATAATCATCTACACACCTTTGGACAGATACTTCCTTTACGTTTGAGTACTCCTCTCCCTTTTTAGAAATCTTATCAATATGAGAAATCACTAGAGCTTTATATTCAGAAACTGTTAAATCCTGTTTCAAAGTCCCTGTACGTGGGTCAAAAGTCTGTGGGAGCTTTTCATCGTGCTCAAATGGTGAGACAAAAGATTCCCCATCTCCCACAAAAACATAATAAAATTGAGATTTCATATTCTCAACAACTATAAAATCCTCATATAAGCTATCATTATTCTCTCCCCGCTCAGTCCTATTTATCAATTCATTGGAATATGCCGATTTATCCTCGTATTTTATCATCTGATAGGTACCATCTGGAATATAGTTCTCTTGATACTTCCAAAATCTTCCCTCTCCTATGGCTATCAAGACTGTCGCAACAAGTCCAAGCAATACAATGATAGCAATCTTCCATTTTTTTGCCTTAATCATACCTCTCCCCTTCATATTAGCCTACTCTTTAATACTATTTTACCAAAAATAGAGAGGAAATCTGTGACTTGACTACCAAAGAAAAAGAGGTTGAGAACTCATACTCTCAAACCTCTTTTCAGCTATTTACTTTTTAAGATCCTCAGCACCAATGACTGGGTATTCGGTCAATCCTGATACTACTTCTTTAGCCTGGTCTGATTCTTCTGATTTTTTCTCAAGATCAAACTTAGGTGCATCTTTTTCATAAGCATTAATGATATCAGCTACTACTGGGTGACGTACGACATCACTAGCAGAGAAGTGAACAAAATCAATAGCCTTGATTCCCTTTAATTTCTCCATGGCATCAATCAGGCCTGATTTAACACGACGTGGCAAGTCAATCTGACTCATGTCCCCATTGACAATCATCTTAGAATTAAAACCAAGACGAGTCAAGAACATTTTCATTTGCATGATGGTTGTATTTTGTGCTTCATCAAGGATAACAAAGGCATCCTCTAGGGTACGACCACGCATATAAGCGAGGGGGGCAATCTCAATAATTTCACGTTCCATAAGTCGGGTCGTCTGCTCCTTGCCGAGAATTTGATAAAGGGCATCATAAACAGGCCGAAGGTAAGGATCCACCTTTTCCTTGAGATCACCAGGCAAGAAACCAAGGCTCTCACCCGCCTCAACTGCTGGACGTGTCAAAACTATACGTTTAACTTGACCACGTTTAAGAGCTGTAACCGCAAGGGTAACCGCCAAAAAAGTCTTCCCTGTACCAGCTGGACCAATCCCAAAGACCACATCATGGTTTTTAATGCTATCAACATAAACCTTTTGCCCCAAGGTCTTCACTCGGATTGGTTTGCCACTATGGTCTTTAATAATTTCTTCTTCGTAAAGGGCAACAAATTTGTCAATCGAACCATCTTGAGCCATGGTTAAGGCTGCAACAACATCTGAGGTGTTGACTAACATTCCACGCTCCACCAAAACAAGGAGGGCTTGAATGGTCAAACGAGCCAATTCAACACTTTCCTCGTCATCTCCAAGGATCTGCACACGCTCTGTTCGAGCATGAATGATAACATTTAGGTTTTCTTCAATAAGTTTTAGATGGCGCTCATTGGTCCCAAAAAGTGACAAGACATCATCTGGGTGATTTAGGGTAATTTCAACAGAATACTCTTGCAAATAGAGTTCCTCTTTCTTTCGTCTTTTTCTCCATTATATCAAAAAAATCACGCCAGGCGTGACTTTTTATTATTCTGACTTATTCATTAAATGACACGTGAACATGGTCATAGTGGTTTTCAGTAACGCTACCACGGTCTGGCATTTGGTTCCATGTGTTAGCTGGTCCGTAGATATTATCTACTGGTGCGTAGAATTGTTGTCTGTAGATGACATATGAAATACCTGCATTTGAGATATTGTCTACAGCATATTGAGCGACTTGATTACCAACTTCTGAACCAACTGGTACCATAACGTCAACGGCAAGTCCTTTACCATGGTCTTGTGGGTCACCTTCACGGTAACCACCGATGTCAGTAAGACCGAATTGTGCTGCTACATCTTGACGGAAAGCTTCAGCTTGTGGTTGAAGGTGTGGATCCGTTGGAAGTGTATTTGTTGATGCGGGTTGTGCTGCTGGTGCCTCTGAAGCCGCTGGTGCCTCTGATGCCACTTCTGATGTTGCTGCTGGTTCTACCGCTGGCTGTTCTGCTGGTGCTTCTGAAGCAGCTGGTGCCTCTGAAGCAGCTTCTGATGTTGCTGCTGGTTGCTCTGCTGGTGCTTCTGAAGTCGCTGGTGCTTCTGAAGACGCTTCTGATGTTGCTGCTGGTTCTGCCGCTGGAGCTTCTTCTTTTACTTCAGGTTGTGCTGGTGTTTCAGCAGCTGGAGTAGTTTCTGCTTCAGGTGTAGCCTCTGCTGACGCAGTGACATGATCAATAGCATCAGCAACTGGTTGTTCAGTTTCTGCGTATGCTGGTGCTTCTGATGCTGAAGCGATAGCTTCTGTTACTTCTGAAACAGCTTGAGTTGATTCTTCTGTAGCAGGTGCTTGAGTAGCTGTTGTGCTTACTGTTTCAACTGGAGCTGTCAAGTCCGCTGCAACTACAGATTGACCATTGACAGTCACTTCGTTAGTTGTCAAATTAGCTTCTGCAACTACAGGTGTAGTTGATGTTTCTGAAGCTGGAGCTTCAACTTTAACAGAGACAGCTTGATTATCAGCATTGTAAGTTGCTGTCAAGACTGTTCCAGGGTAAATCAAATCAATGTTTGTGATTTGATTGATGTTAGCCAAAACATTCACATCGATACCCATTGCTTCAGCGATACTTCCCAAAGTATCACCGTATTGAACTGTATAAGTTTGTTGGTTGTCACTTACAGCGATGTCTGCTTTGATTTGATCTACTGAACGAGCTGCCCAGTTTGAAGTTTCATCGGCATGTACGTGACTTGCAGCAAAAAGTGAAAGTGCTGCGGTCGAGTAAAGAAGTGCCTTTGTTGTTTTAGATTTTGATAACATGTATAATTCATTCCTTTTTTAACAATTTTAACATCTACAATGATACCACACTTTTTGTCAAAAAAGGGGTGATTTACTGCACTTTAAAGCAATTACTAACTAGTTGTAACAAGCCTAATTTATTGAAAAACAGCTGAGATATTTGTAAAAAATTGTAACAATTCATCTAGCTCAAATGGTAACTGCTTTTAAAAGAAAATGCTAAGAGTCTTTTTGCTTATCCTAGACTTAGTCGCTATTAATGAGCAAGATAGTCTTCCCAAATCTGATCAAACTGACCAAGATTAAATGAGAAACTAGCTTGATCTTCCAGGTAGCGACTGACTTCTTCGAAGTCATCTGTATGTTTAGGAAAGGTTGAATCTTCAAAAGCCAAGTCAGCCAAGATTGCTACTGGTTCATTTGATTTGGGATTACGCTGGGCCATGAGCCAAGTATAAAAGGATTTTCTCATACCTTCTCCTAACCGATTAATTCAGTTCCAAACTGATCTTGTTTGATTTTTTTTGCCTTCATCAGACCACCTAAAGCTTTCTTAAATTGTCCCTTAGAAATGCCGAAGGTTGCCTTGATATCCGCTGGTGATGACTTGTCATTAAGTGTCATAAAGCCACCATTGCTCTCTAAATAGGTCAAAATCATCTGTGAATCATTTCCGAGCATTTCAAAAGAACGTGGTTTAAGAGAAAGATTGAGGGTACGGTCAACTTCTCTGAACCCAATCACACGCGCTTCAAGGACCTGACCTAAGCGTGGCTCCGCATAACGTTCTGATGGATGGATGAAACCAAGCATGTTATTCTCTGGTAGATAAACAAAGGTTCCTGAGAGTTTGAGACGGTAGGCAATGGCTGGCCATTTTTGGTTTTGCATATTATCGTAAGCAGGACCAGCCATACGTTGGAAGACCTCAGGTTCGGCAGGAAGTCCCCAAATACGATCCTTTTTATCAACATCGAGTTTGATATAGAGTTTGTCACCTTTCTTAGGCCAAAGCTCTTTGAGTTCAGGTAAAACATCTAAAGAGACTACGATTTCCTTATCTGGAATTCCTACGTCTACAAAAACACCCAAATCCTTGCGGACTTCAGTAACTTCTCCCCAATCATAGGAATCACGAGTGGCTTTGATTTCTTTTTGCGTTAGACGTGATTTTTGCTTGCTGTCTGTGTAGGCGAAACCTGTCACCATGTCACCAATAGCGTGCTCCCCTTCTTCTTTAGACAAGGCAAAAGTTACACCGTCCTTTTGAACAAAGTAAAATTTGTCATTTTCATCAGCTACTAGTGCAGTAATGATTGTTCCAAGTAATGTATTCATCTTTTTTCCTCTAAAAAGAGAGTCGGACAAGGAAGCTAACATAGTCCATGCTCTTTTGCTTCTGTCCCACTCTCCTTATTTTTCTATTGATTAAACAGTAAGGAGTTCTTTTTCCTTTTCTGCTGTCATGCTGTCAATCTTCTTAACAGCATCATCAGTTGCTTTTTGGATATCCTTTTCCAAAGCTTTCAATTGATCTTCTGTGATTTCTTTGTCTTTTTCTTGCTTCTTAGCTTCATCCATAGCATCACGGCGGATGTTACGGATAGCAATTTTAGCATTTTCGCCGACTTTTTTCACTTCTTTAGCCAACTCTTTACGTGTTTCTTCTGTAAGTGCTGGGATAACCAAGCGTACAACAGAACCGTCGTTAGCTGGGTTAATACCAAGGTCAGATTCGTTGATAGCACGTTCGATATCAGCAATTGAGCCTTTATCAAATGGTGAAATCAAAAGGACACGTGCTTCAGGAACGGTGATTGAAGCCAATTGGTTAAGTGGTGTTGGAGCACCATAGTATTCTACAGTGATGCGGTCAAGAAGTGATGCATTGGCACGACCTGCACGGATAGATCCAAATTCACGGGCCAATGACTCATGTGAGTGGGCGAAACGTTCTTTTGCTTTTTCAATAATTGCGTTTGTCATAAATTCTCTCTTTCTTATTTGTGTGATTCTGCTTTGTTAGATACAGTTGTTCCAATTTGTTCACCAAAGATAACACGTTTGATGTTTCCTGGTTCGTTCATATTGAAGACAACAAGGTCAATGTCATTATCCATTGAAAGGGTAGAAGCTGTGGCATCCATGATTTTCAAACCACGTTTAATAACTTCCACGTGTGTCAACTCGTCAAACTTAACGGCATCAGCGTTTTTACGAGGGTCGTCATTGTAGACACCATCAACACCGTTTTTAGCCATAAGAATAGCATCAGCTTCAATCTCAGCTGCACGAAGAGCCGCTGTTGTATCTGTTGAGAAGTACGGTGAACCAATACCTGCTGCAAAGATAACAATACGACCTTTTTCAAGGTGACGAAGGGCACGACCACGAATATAAGGCTCTGCCACAGATTTCATATCAATCGCTGTCTGAACACGTGTATCAACACCGAGTTGTTTCAAACTATCTGCCATAACAAGGGCATTCATAGTTGTTCCAAGCATACCAGTATAGTCTGCTTGAACACGATCCATTCCTGCTTCAGCTGCAGGTTCCCCACGCCAAAGGTTACCACCACCGATAACTAGAGCAATTTGAATACCTGAATCCGCTACCTCAGCAATTTCTTTAGCCATAGCTTGGACAGTTGGAAGATCAATCCCAACACCTCGTTCACCAGCTAGAGCTTCACCTGAAAGCTTAATGAGGACACGTTTGTATTTTGGTTCTGCCATGATTTCTCCCTATTAACTATTTTGTTTTATGATTTAATTCTTAGCTGAGATTCATCTTTCCTAAGTCGTCAATTACCATCCTTTTAAGGTGGTTAAGGGGCTTATTCAAGCAACTCCTTTTTATGATTAGGATAGGAAAATGTTCTCTTTTTTTGCAAAGAAAACACTAAATCTTCATCCTTACTATTTTATCATAAATTAGGGTTTTCACCTAGTCAAATATTTAAAAAATATCCTTACAAGATAACTGTAAAGGTGATGGTGTCATTTTTATAAGAGGCAAAGATACGCCCCTTAAATAATTTGACCATACTTTGAGCCATGGAAAGGCCAATGCCAAAACCTTTGTGTTCTTTGTTATTATGGGATTCTTCAATACGATAAAAACGCTCAAAAAACTTGCTATAGTCAACAGCCTTACCTTCTTTATAGGTGTTTGACACTTCTAAACGAGCCCGTTTTCGCGTTCTTCCAATCTGACGAAGTCTTACCGTAACTGTCCCTTCTGGATCACAATACTTGTTAGCATTATCCACAAGGAGAGTTACAAGTTCAAAGAGAGACTTCTCCTCAGCCTTTACATGGATATCTGGGGCGATATCCATAACGAAGGATTTGCCATCTCGGACGACAGGTCCCTTAAAGTCCTCGGCTGCATCCTCTGTAATATAGGAAAAATCCACATCTTGAAGAACAATGTCCGGCTGCTCTTCCAGACGAGATAGAGCCACAAGAGAATTGATTAGATTGGTCAAACGTGCCACCTGGTCATTAGTTGACTTGGTCCATTCATTCTCCCCTGTCATGAGTTCCTGTAACTCCGTATTAGCAGAAATAATAGCTAATGGGGTTTTCAATTCATGACCAGCATTGGTGATAAAACGTCGTTGCTTTTCGTAGTTTCGAATGAAGGGACGAATGACGATTCCTGATAAGGCACTGACAATGACGACAAAAAAGATAAACCCAAACAGTGATAAGAGGATAGAAAGACTGAGCAGGGCTTGGGAAGAATTGTAATAAGAGGTCGTGTCCAGGAAGACCACCAGAATCTTATCTTTGCTGACTTTGCTAACCTGATAACTCAGATTGATATTTTTATCTCTAATTGTTCCAAGAGTATTCGTCATACGGCTAGCTGCAAGTGCATAGCTAACAGCTTCTTCATCATCTATTAAAGAAGTATGGCTGGTATCCTGACTGACCACTTTATCACCAGATAAGGTCACACTGAAAAAACGAAAACTATCCGATGGAATTTCATGCCCTTGATTGGTCTCAATTTTTTTAGTTTTTCCGAAACTACCATTATTTTCTGTAAGCGTGTTGAGAACCTTACTAATTTCCTGTTCTGTTTGAAAGGACCTCACAGTATTGATGATTCCCACTGTAAAAACCAAGATAAAGAGAATAGCCAAGGAAGCAATCGTAATAAATTGAAGTCGTAAACGTCTAAACATGAACTACTCCTCTCTAATTGGCAAAAAGGCAAAAGTCACCACCCTTTTCACCAAGAATGCTGATATCAGCCTGGATGGCTTGCAATTTCTGACGCAAATAGGAAATATAGACCCAGACAATCGATTCGTCCACATCTTCCTCATCATCCCAGATGGTCTTAAAAAGGTGCTCAGTCGTTAATTTCTTGGCAGGATTGAGCATGAAGTGAGCCATTAACTTGGTCTCTCTGCTCGAAAGTCTAATGGCGTTACCAGCTACCAACTCCTGTTCCTCCTGATCCAAACGTACAGAACCAAGTGTCAAAATTTTGGCAGTGAAGCTCTCACTCACACGACGCTCTAATGAGCGCAGACGTGCCAAAAGCTCCTTAAGGGAAATAGGCTTGGTCAAGTAATCGTCTGCCCCAGCATCAAGCCCGGTCACGCGATCATCAATTTCAGCCATAGCTGTCAACATAATGACATGCGTCCTGTTCCCAGAGGAGCGAATCTCTTCCAGGGCCTCAATACCTGTTTTGATAGGCATCATAATATCCATAATCATTACTTGATAGGCATTCTGTGCAGCTAAATCAACAGCCTCTTGCCCATTAAATGCTTGATCTACCTCATAACCTTGATGCTCTAGGGCTGCCTTATAAACTCGAGAAAGAGCCTCTTCATCCTCAGCTAGTAGAATTTTCAAAGCCATTCTAGTCCCCTCCTTCTTGAATTAAGTTACGGATGGTCTGCATGGTCAAATCACATGAAGCTAATTCATCCGCACAACGCTTAAGCTCACGGGTAATCATTTCTGGATTCTTGATGTCATGCTTGTACTTCATCTGATGCTCCAAACTGGCCCACGAATCCTGAGCGATGGTCCGAAGCTGAACCTCAACAAAATAGGTCCCTCTCTCATTTCCTAGCACATCTGGAAACTCGGTTTCGATTTCCAAAATGAGGTGGTAAGAACGATAGCCATTGGGCTTAGCATTTAAAATGTAATCTTTCTCGTTATAAATAGAAACGCCAGGGATATCCTTGATAACATCAATAGTTTTGTAAATATCATCGACAAAACCACAAATAATTCGAATCCCAATACTGTCACGAATTTCCTTGAGAGCAGATTGGCTGGTTTCAGGCAAATTTTTCCTACGACACTTTTCACGCATAGAATCGCTTTCTTTGATTCGTGAAATAAAATGTTCATAGAGTTTAAAGCCTGTTTCTTTTTTGCTAGTTATATTAGCCGCAATAATCGGGTCTGTTATTTCTTGTAAAATCTTGGGGAGATACTGAGCATATTCCCCATAAATACTTGGAGTTGACATATAAACCTCCTCTAATAGCGTTTCCTAATTATAGCATAGTTAGGCTTAAAAATAAGGAATGAGCCAGACAAGAAGGACTCTAAAGCTAAGAAAAAAATCCAGCCGAAGCCAGATTTATTTTGCTTATCTAAGTTTAATTAACGCAAGGCTATGCATCAAGTGATTTAACAAAAGGCCAGTTGCCTAGTTTGTGTGTTTCATAGGTCAAGACCTTATAACCACATTGCTTGTAGCCATTTTTCTCGTAGAAAGGTACATTGTAATCACGATTGGTAATCAAACCAAGACTGCGACCGCCTGTACTACGTACAAAAGGTTCAACCCCTTCAAGCAAGAAACGACTCCCTATCCCTTTTCTTTGATAATCTGGAGTCACCGCCAACATCATCAAGTACCAGTCGTATTCTGCAGAATCTTCCAGATGTCTTTCGGACTCTTCAACAAAGTTAAAATACTTGAACAACTTGGTGATGCTTATAAAACGGAAAAGCTTGGTCGCCCCATTTTGAAGATAATTAAGCATAGAAATCGTCTGATGCTGTAAAATAGCTGCCGCAACAATGCGACCGTCCTTTTCAGCCACCAAACATGAGTCCCGTTTAATCGCCAAACGCACCAATATTTCCTGCAAGGCTAAGACAAATTCCTTATACTGTTCAGGCTTCTTTAAATTACTGGCAATCATTGAAAGATAGGGGTAATCTTCAAAGGCATCGGCACATACTTGTGCAACTTCCTGAACTTCGTCTAGTCTTGCTTTGCGATATTGCATCATAATCTCCTAATCTGTCTGTTTTTTTCAGTATAACACAAAACGCATGACTGACAGTCATACGTTCTATGGATTTTTGTAAAATCTTATAATTTTATAAGAAAAGTTTAGGCAACTTCTTCTGTAAATTGACTATTATAAAGATCAGCATAGAAACCATCTGCTGCCATGAGCTCATCATGATTGCCCTGTTCAATAATGTTACCATCTTTCATCACAAGGATAAGGTCAGCATTTCGAATGGTTGATAAGCGGTGGGCAATAACAAAGGAAGTTCGCCCTTCCATAAGCTTGTCCATGGCTTTTTGAATCAATTCTTCTGTTCGGGTATCAACCGATGATGTCGCTTCATCCAAGATAAGAAGAGGGGCATCCTTAAGAAGCGCACGTGCAATGGTCAAGAGCTGCTTCTGTCCAACTGATAAGGTCACAGAATCATCCAAATAAGTATCATAACCCTTTGGAAGTGTGGTAATGAAGTGGTGAACACCGACGGCCTTGGCTGCAGCAATAACTTGCTCGTCAGAAATATTCTCTTGGTTGTAAATCAAATTATCACGAATAGTACCTTCAAAGAGCCAAGTGTCCTGAAGCACCATAGAAAATTGGTCATGAACGGTTTCACGCTTCATGTCGTTAGTATCCACACCGTCAATGGTGATACGACCTTGGTCGATGTTATAGAACTTCATAAGCAGGTTAACAATAGTCGTCTTACCAGCACCCGTTGGACCAACGATCGCAATCTTTTGACCTGGTTTAGCAAGAGCTGAAAAGTCATGAATAATAGTCTTTTCAGGAGTATAACCAAAGGAAACATGGTCAAAGACTACTTGACCTTTAGTATCTGTCAACTCAGCTGTCTTAGCTGACTCGTCGTCCATATCTTTTTCTTCCAAAAATTCAAAGATACGACCAATGGCTGCAGTAGCTGATTGGAGTTGTGTAATTCCTTGGGCAATTTGAGAAAGAGGTTGTGAGAAGATACGAACATAGGTCATGAAGGCTACCACATCACCAATAGTCAAGCTACCATCAATAACTTTGATAGCACCTACAAGACAGACCATGACATAACCAAAGTTCCCAATGAAAATCATAAGTGGCATCATAATACCTGAGATAAACTGTGATTGCCACATCGATTTATAGAGTTTATCATTAAGCCCCTTAAAAGCTTGACTACTTTCTTCAGATGCATTGTAACTCGTTACAACTGCTTGACCTGTGTAGATTTCTTCAATATATCCATTAATGTTAGCCAAATTTTCTTGTTGACGTTTGAAAAGGGGTTGTGAGAAACCCATGATGAAGGCTACTAGAACAAATCCTATCAAGACAGAACCAATCGCAGTGAAAGCCATAGTGACATTTGAGTAAAACATCATAATAATGGCTGCGACCAAGAGAACACTTGAAGTAATTAGGGTACCCAGACCTTGACTAAGAGATTGTCCCAAAAGGTCAACGTCATTAGTCACACGAGAGAGGGTGTCCCCTTGAGAATGACTGTCAAAATAATTAAGGGGAACACTATTGATTTTCTTTTGGATAGCTGTACGAAAACGTTGTGAAAAGCGTTGTGTAACCGTCGCAACCGTAAAGCTTTGTAAGTAACCCACAATCGCTGAAATAGCATAGAGAATAGCCAAGGTCATAGCAATACTTGTCACCTTATCCAAATCAATACCTGGAATCGTCCCCATTTTGGTAGGTGTAATACCTTCAGTAATAGTATTGGTAATTTCTTTAAGCTTATCTGGTCCAATAACTGTAATGACTGCTGAAATAATTGCTCCAACAATCGCAAGGACAAAGGGAATTGGGAAACCTTTAATATAGGGTTTTAAGCGTTTATAGGACGATGTTTTTGGCTTATTTTCCATTTTCTAACTCCTCCTTAGACAATTGTGAATAAGCAATTTCTTGGTAAACCTCATTGTTAGCCAAGAGTTCCTTGTGGGTTCCTTGCCCGACTACTTTACCTTGATCAAGTACCAAGATTTGATCAGCATCCATAATAGTAGAGATACGTTGAGCAACAATCAACTTGGTCATATCTTGTGTTTTTTCAGACAATTCTTGACGCAGTTTACGATCGGTCTTATAGTCCAAAGCTGAGAAGGAATCGTCAAAAATCAAGATTTCAGGCTTACGGGCAAGTGCACGCGCAATAGCCAAACGTTGCTTCTGGCCACCTGAGAAGTTAGACCCCACTTGAGCCACTTCTGCCTTAAGTTGGCCTTCTTTATTTTCAACAAAGTCTTTTCCTTGAGCCAATTCGAGAGCTTCCCAAATCTTAGCGTCATCTAGGGGACTATTATTGCTCGTTCCCATTGTCATATTTGACGTGATATTACCTGAGAAAAGCACAGCCTTTTGTGGAATATAACCGACTATATTGTGCAAGGTTTCGTGGTCATAATGTCGTACATCCACACCGTCAACCTTGATAGTTCCTTGCGTGGCATCATAAAATCGTGGGATAAGGTTGACAAGCGTTGATTTACCAGATCCAGTCGAACCAATAAAGGCAACCGTGTCACCCTTTTTAGCTTTGAAGCTAACATGCTCCAAAACAGGCTCTGAAGTTTCAGAATAACGGAAGGAAACATCATCGAATTCGACAGTGCCCACGTCTTTAGGTTTTTCAGAACTATTTTCAGGGTAAGAGACTGAAGATTGGGTATCTAGAACTTCATTGATACGGCCAGCTGCTACAACGGCACGTGGAAGAAGGAAGAAAACGACAATCATCATCATGAATCCCATAACAACCTGCATGGCATAAGACGAATAGACAACCATATCTGAGAAGAGATGGACCTTGTCTTCCATGGCACCAGCAATTTTCGTTGGATCTGTTGGAATCTTAACATCTTCAATCAGATGCGCACCAATCCAATAAATAGCCAGTGTCAAACCGCTGGATACAGCAGTCATTACCGGTGTTAGCAAAGCAAAAGAACGACCGATAAATAGGTTGTTTTGGGTCAAATCAGTATTTGCCTTTTCAAATTTATCCTCTTGATAACTTTCGGCATTGTAGGCACGCACCACACGAATTCCTGTAAGAGATTCACGCGTTACGCTATTCAGTTTATCGGTCAGAGTTTGAATCAAGCGTTGCTTAGGCATAACCATAATTAAGAGGAAAAGCATGAGAATAGCAATCACTGCCACAGCGACAAGCAAGGCAAGGAGCCAATTTCCATTTTTATCGGCAATATTTGTAATCGCCCAAATGGCCATGATAGGCCCCTGTGTAATGACCTGTAGTCCCATGGTCAGTACCATCTGTAATTGGGTAATATCATTTGTCGTGCGGGTCAAAAGACTAGGAATGGAGAATTTCTTAATCTCGGCATCCGAAAAATCTAGAACTTGATGGAAGATATCATCACGAAGACGGGTTGTAAAACTTGCTGCTGTTCTGGCAGCTAGGAAACCAACCACTACTGAGGCCATAAACCCCGCAAAAGACATTAAAAGCATTCGCATCCCTGGGGCATCTGTATTCCAGGCAAAAATATCCGACGCCTTAGTCCCCTTGGTTGATAAGAGGGTCGTAATGTCAGACATATAGTCTGGAATTTTCAAGTTTAGATAGACGTTCAAACAAACAAATATCACAGCTAAGATAATCATGCTTAACTCTTTTGCTGTCAAACGTTTAAAAATTTTAAACATAAGTTACTCCTTATTTTTTTCTAAATTCTTATGAATTTGGTGAAAGACCCGAAAAGCTGTTTCAGCATCCTCTTTCGAAATGCCTTCTAATAACTGTTCATGGATAGCCTCTCGGAAATGTCCAACATCTTGGGCCTTCTTTTTACCCAAGTCTGTCAGATGAACATACTTGTAGCGTTTGTCCTTGTCCGATGTCACCAATTCAACAAAACCATTTTTCTCCATACGTTTGACCAGATTACTAGCCACAGACTTGGAAATAGATAGTCTTTTCTCGATATCTTTGATAAATATTTCTTTATCTTGGTTCTCAAACAAGTACCTGACAGCAAATCCTTGTGGGCCGGCTAAATGTTCAACACCGTGGACCTTCCCTAACTCTTGCACGCGAGATTCCATAGCATTGATGATTTCTCTGAAGTCACTAAAAGGATCTTTTCCATGCATCACAAGTTCCTCCTTAAATAATTCTCATGGAAACTATTTTAGTTCTTATGAGAACTATTGTCAAGAAGAAAAGTTCTTATGAGAACTAAAAAAGAGTGAAAAAGAATATTGCTTTCCACTCTCACTCCCGTAACTGTGATTATTAAGGCTTTGGACTCTAAAACCTAACAACGCTTGAGCTAGGCTATCTAAATAATAATACCCTCCAAATGGTCCAATTCATGTTGAATAATTTGGGCTGGCATGCCAGAAAAACTTAACTGTTTAGGCATCCATTGTTCATCTAAATAAGCTACCTCAATCGACTCATAACGTCTGGTTGGACGACTTCCTTCTAAAGATAAACAAGACTCCTCTGTTTGAAAAGGTGAGGATTTGCTGACTAAAACAGGATTAAACATGACTAGATTAACAAAACCGATATTTACGATAATGACACGCTTTTTAACTCCAATCATATTGGCAGCCATACCCACACAGGCATCCTTATGAAACTCCAATGTATCACGCAAATCTTTAGCCAAATAGAGGTCTTCTTTAGTCGCTTCTGTCGATTTTTGTCCAAGGAAAAAGACATCCTTTACGATAGTTTTTATCATCTATTTACTCCCTTTTCTTATCTAAACTATGAAATAATATATCCTTCTTTTATCGGAACCAAAGGTTTTCATTTCAAATAAATCACCTTGACCTATTATATCAAAAGGCCCGCCCTCTAGTAAAACTGACAAAAAAAAGAAACCCGCAGGCTCCTTTTTAGTCATCTTTCTTCACTCTATACAAATAACCAATAAAAACCAAAAGACTAATAGTTGAAACACTCATTGCCACTTTAGCAACTGTAGTATAGCTATAGGTCAAAACAACACCATGTTTACCTGGTGGTAAGACTAGATTAGTTGGATTCTTTTCCTTAGCTAAGTAAGTGGTTACTCGCTTCCCATCAATCCTTGCTTCTTGCCCTTTGTAGTAGAAAACTGGCAACGACAAGACCTTAGATTCTTTAGACTCGTTGGTCACCGTAAGTACTAGCTCGTTGGGGGAACGGCTGATGAATGGCTTGATTTCCTGATTATCCAAGAAAAGGTGTTTGTCAAAGATAAAGCCAAAAGGCACTTCTTTATTGGTATAATCCCCATTTATATTTTTATAAGTTCCCTTGGCCAGCATTTCTCTCGTGACTTTTGTATGACTTGGCAATATATTCTTTGCTTTAGTCATCTTATCTTGAACAGTAACAATCTGAAACATATTTAGACAAAGACCTAACAAGACAAGTATTGTCGATGCCTTTATAGAAATATTTTCTAAGATATTCGTCAAAGCTAAACTGAAGAAAAGCAGAGCAAAACTCCATAATCTCCAAGGAAATTGAAGGTTGGACACTGGACTTGACTGTAAGAACTGCCAAGGAAAACTTTTCAAGGTTAAAAAAGCTAAAATAAGAGAAATAAAAAGGTAAATTCTAGCTTCCCTAACCTTAACAAAACGCTTAGCAAAGATAAGGCTTAGCAATAAGCCCAGGAGATAGAGAAGATTTACTGATGGAGTCCTTAAATCACTTTTTAGAATCGACTCCCAGTTGTCTGCCAGACTTAAAGCTGTCTTTGATAGGAGCGGTTTAAAAGTCGTTCGTAGAGTGACATACTTGAATTGCTCTATCATAGGAACAAAGAAAGCTAGAGACATACTAAGAGTGACAAGGGTGGCCTTAAGAAATCCTAGGACACGTTCTTTTTTATTATCCCAAATCCAAAAACTAGTTACCACCGCAAAGAAAATTCCAACAGAAGCCAAGAGGACCGATAAGACATGGGAATAAACTAAACCAAGCATCCCAAGAGTCAAGATCCACCATTTCTTGTAATCTCCAAAAGTTATCAAACGAACGCCAACGAAAACTAGAGGTAGAAAAATCATCGCTAGCGTTTCGCCAACGGCCGCCCGGTAATAAGAATTGTGCAAGAAATACCCCGAAAAGAGATAAAAGGTAGAAAATATCATCACCTGTTTATCAGAATATTTCAATAAACGTAATCCGTAAAAACTAAGCAAACAAGTTACAAAGCGAACAAGAAACTGAAAACTCATCCAGGCTACAAAGACCGACTGAGTCAGCTTATAGATTATGAAAATAGGATAATAAGTTAACCAGGGATAAAAGGTATTGATTAATTGTCCGGTCCCTCCGTTAGTCGTAAAATTGATAGGACTCTTCCAGACAGTATCCAAAGATAACAGTCGGTTAATGTGAAAGACAATATCATCACCATAAAGCTTGTCCCTAAAAAAGAACATAGGCAGTATTGACACCATACTGATTAAGAAACTTATTAGAATGATTGTCTGATTAGTATACTTCTTCTTTTTTAGCCCACAGGGACCCTTTCCAACACTCAAAATTATTCCTCTTGTATTCTAATTCATAAAAATCTGCTCTAGAAAGAGATTTCTTACAAGGTATTATACCAAAAAAAGCACGGAACACCTCTTCCTCCTAAGTCTGTCTAAACAAAAAAAGAAACCCGCAGGCTTCTTTTTTTATTTTATCGAGAGGCTTATTAATCAGGGCAAGGCTGTTAATTAAACAATACCTTGAGCTGACATAGCGTCTGCAACTTTAAGGAATCCAGCGATGTTGGCACCCACAACAAGGTTACCTTCATGACCAAATTCTTTAGCAGCTGCTGCAGCATTTTCGTAGATACCTTTCATGATATCGTAAAGTTTAGCATCAACTTCTTCGAATGTCCATTGTGTACGTCCGCTGTTTTGTGCCATTTCAAGAGCTGATACAGCAACACCACCAGCGTTAGCAGCTTTGGCAGGACCAAATGATACACCAGCTTTAAGGAAGACATCAATAGCTCCCAAAGTTGAAGGCATGTTAGCACCTTCTGAAACAGCCAATACACCATTTGCTACAAGTGTTTCTGCATCTGTTTCATCCAATTCATTTTGAGTTGCACATGGGAATGCCAAGTCAGCTTTGATAGACCAAACTGTCTTTTCACCACCAGCAGGTGTGAAGGTTGCATTTGGACGAGCTTCTGCATATTTAACGATACGTTCACGTTTAACTTCTTTGATTTCTTTCAACAAGTCAACGTCAATTCCGTCTGGATCATAAACAAAACCAGATGAGTCAGAACATGTTACAGCTTTAGCACCTAGGCTTTGCAATTTTTCAATAGCGTAGATGGCAACGTTACCAGCACCTGAAACAACTGCTGTTTTACCGTTAAAGTTTTCACCACGTGCATTAAGCATTTGTTCTGCAAAGTAAACAGCACCGTAACCAGTTGCTTCTGTACGAGCAAGTGATCCACCCCAGTTCAAACCTTTACCAGTAAGAACACCTGTGTACTCATTACGAAGACGTTTGTATTGGCCATAGAGGTAACCAATTTCACGTCCACCAACACCGATATCACCTGCAGGTACGTCTGTATCTGCACCAATGTGTTTGCTCAATTCAGTCATGAAGCTTTGGCAGAAACGCATGATTTCGTTATCTGATTTACCTTTAGGATCGAAGTTTGATCCACCTTTACCACCACCGATTGGTTGACCAGTCAATGAGTTTTTAAAGATTTGTTCGAAACCAAGGAATTTAATGATTGATTGGTTTACTGATGGGTGGAAACGAAGACCACCTTTGTAAGGACCAATAGCTGATGAGAATTGTACACGGAAACCACGGTTTACTTGTACTTGTCCTTTATCGTCAACCCATGGCACACGGAATGAAACGATACGTTCTGGTTCAACCAAACGTTCCAAAAGGTTTTCTTCAATATATTTAGGATATTTATCGAAGACAGGAACAAGTGAATCGAAAACTTCTTCAACTGCTTGAAGGAACTCAGCCTCATGGCCATTTTGAGCTTTCACTTTTTCAAAAACGCTAGCAACGTACTCTTTACCTGTTGTCATATCAATGTTTCCTTTCAAATAATTACCTTAGTAATTTAATTACATGAATAGTATAAATTTTCAGAATCTTCTTGTCAAGTATTTTCTGCTATTTTTTTGATTTTTATGTTAGGTTTTATGACATAGCAAGTGATCTATCTTTTTTAAGCTACTCCTAAAAAGTTATCAATTCAACAATGTAAGCGAATTCTATTTTTCTAGTTTTTCTCCAAAATTTTTTAAACTTTTTTTCAACTTTAAAGCTAAAATAGCCTAAAAACAATTTAGTAAATTTACTATTTTTACATTTACAAATATCCCCAACTATGTTATTATGAATTTAGTAATTTTACTAAATCTTGAAAAGGATCATTTTTTATGAAAAGAAAGCAATTATCAGGAAAGCACATCGGCATTGTTTTTGGAACTTTCGCTCCAATGCATGTTGGGCACGTTGACCTTATTACCAAGGCAAAACGCGCTAATGACAATGTGCTCGTCATCGTAAGTGGCAGCAACACACAAGAAGATCGGGGGACACGCGCAGGCCTATCACTCAACCGCCGTTTCCGTTATGTTCGAGAAGTTTTCTATGATGATGAATTAGTCGTTGTGGATAAACTGGATGAGGCTGGGATGCCAGCCTATCCCGAGGGATGGGTACCTTGGGTTAATCGTGTCAAAGAGCTTATCTCTAAAAATACGGATAATCCTGAAAAGATTACCTTCTATGTTGGAGAGCCAGAGTACGTGACCGAGCTCAATCGCTATTATCCTCAAGCTCAGGTAGAACTCATCGAACGCTCTATTATCAACATCTCTGCTACCGAGATTCGCGACAATCCAATGGAAAATTGGCGTTTTATCACCAAGCCTTTCCGTCGTCACTTTACTCATAAGGTTCTTGTCGTGGGCTCTGCTAGCGGTGGAAAAACTACTCTTGTTAAAGATTTGGCCCGAACTTACAACGCTCCCTGCTCTCTTGAATATGCTAGGGAGTATCAAGAAAAGTATAATGTACGAGATGACGAGTTAGATACTAACGATTATATTCACCTCCTGACAGATCAATATGCCCAGACCTCTGATATCATTGATAAAGGGCAGCACTCAGGACTTATCTTTGCCGATACCAACTCAACAGTCACAAAAGTTTATATCGACTACTATTTGAAAGAAAATATTTCTAAAGAAGAATTTGATATGTTGGATCGGCTCTATCAGGTAACTCAAGCTCGTGAAAGATGGGATTTGATTTTTATAATTCTGCCAAAATCAAACTATGTGGATGATGGCTTCCGTGACATGACTATGGCTGATAGCCAAACACGTGACTGGTTTACCAAGCATCTCTTAGACCTCCTATCACCATTCAAGGATAAAATCGTTATTTTAGGGGAAAATAGTAATAGTGACAGCTTCTTTGCAGACAACTACCACAATGCCAAAAAAGCAATCAAAGAACGTCTATACATAGAGATTTAAAAGACCAATCCAACGTAATCATCACTTAAAACTTACAATACAAACATGGAGGAAACATATGACTAGAACCTTCGAAAACTCTGGTAGCGAAAAGGAATTTTTGGACATCTATCAGCGAGAGGAAATGGATAAGTACGTTAAGCCCTCAGTGACCGTTGACTCGGTCATCTTCCGCTATTATGAAGGAAGAGTCCAAACCTTACTTATCAAGCGAAAAAACCATCCCTTCATGGGGAAATACGCCTTCAGTGGTGGCTTCGTTCAGGAGCAAGAAGATCTCAATCTAGCTGTCTGTCGCGAAGTACAGGAGGAAACATCCATTACACTCAACCCTGATCATATTGAGCAACTCATTACTGTGGGAACACCTTATCGGGATCCTCGAATGTGGACCATTACAGTGGCTTACCTCTGCTTCATGACCTTCAATGACATTCAAGCGGAAAAGGCTGCCGACGATGCTGCGTCTACGCATTGGTTAGACATTGCCATGGTAGACGGTCAACTGCAACTTGTTGATGGTGATAAGACGCTGTCACATGATGACCTTGCCTTTGACCATTGGGAAATTCTCTTAACAGCTATGGAACGTATCAAGGGGCGACTCGAATACTATCCAACTATCCTTTCCATTATGCCCGAGGAAAACACCTTGACCACCTACCGCCAACTTTTTGGTACCTTCAATGAAGACTACCTCAAGATGGATTCCACAAATTTCTTGCGTCGCTTTAAACACCTCTTCCAAAAAACAGGTCGTCAGGTAGCTACTAGAACCAGAAAGGCTGCCACCTACACATATCATATCAAGCCACTCTAAAGTAAGGTCTTTGTTTGACAATTTGATACTTACATAGTAGTATTAAGAAAATTAATAAGAGGTATCCTATGAAAAGTTTTACATTGATTAGTGGAATTCTCATTACACTCTTGGGTGTCTTTTTCTTCGCTAATCCTACAAATCTTCTTGCCATCGTTGGTTGGCTATTTGCCCTAGTGATGCTAGTATCTGGTGTTTCAAGTCTCATGGTTTATTTTAAACGAGATAACGAAAACCGCTCCTTCTTCCAACTGCTTCAGAGTATCATTTCCATCGTTTTTGGTATTATTCTGCTATCAACATCAGCATGGGTGCTCTCGGGCGTAGCTGTAACCATTATCGCTTGGTGGCTTCTTGTCTCAGCATTTACGCAAGGCTTTCAAGCTTATCGCCAACGTCAATTCGGCTTCTCAGGTCAACCTGCCCTATCAATCGCCTTGATTTGTCTAGTCTTTGGACTCCTGCTCTTTAGTGCTCCGTTTTTCTCAGCCTTTCTTATTGGGCGCTTGGTAGCTTCCTTAATTATCTTCGCGGGGGTCTCTGTCCTCTCCTTTTCGTTCCGCTTGTGGTAGGAAGAAAATAGTCACTACATAAACATAAAAAAGCCTTGCAATTCACATTTGCAGGGCTTTTGTCATACTTTGATTACTAAAGAGCTTATCCTTCTAGCTCACTCAAATACTCATAGCGTTCATACTTTTCAAGCAAGGTTTCGTTAGCAGCATCCAAGTCTCGTTGGAGGGTGGCTAACTGTCCATAATCGCTAGCATTTTCAAGCATGGCTGCTTCAATCTCTTCGATTTTGGCTTCAAGGTCAGCAATCTCATCCTCGATGGTCGCCCACTCTTGTTTTTCAAAGTAGCTCATGCGTTTTTTGTCTTCTTTGACTTTCTCAACTTTAGCGCTAGCTTGCTCTTTTTCCTTCTCTAAGAGGGTTGCTTGCTCTTGGAAGAAGGCTTTTTCATCAAGGTAGTCAGTGTAGTTACCAAAGAACTCTCGCACACCACCCTCTTCAAAGGCTAGAATCTTGTTCGCCACCTTGTCCAAGAAATAGCGGTCGTGACTTACGGTAACGACAGGGCCGCCAAAACCATTGAGGAAGTTTTCCAAAACTGTCAAAGTCGCAATGTCCAAATCATTTGTCGGCTCATCCAAGAGCAGAACGTTAGGCTTTTCAATCAGAATCTTAAGTAGATAAAGACGTTTCTTTTCCCCACCAGAGAGCTTGGAGATCTGTGTTCCATGGGTAGAACGAGGGAAAAGGAATTGCTCTAAGAGCTCTGTGATACTAGTTGTTCCAACCGTTGTCTTAACCTCGTCTGCCACTTCTTGCAAGTAGTTAATGACACGCTTGCTTTCATCCATGTCCTTAATTTGCTGCGAGAAATAACCAATACGTACCGTCTCACCAATATCCAGAACACCAGCTGTGGGCACAAGGTCGCCATTAATCAGATTGAGCAAGGTCGATTTCCCGACACCATTATCCCCAACAATACCGATACGATCACGGTTTTGCATGATAAGATTGAAATCACTGAGAATTTGTTTGCCATCTTCATAAGCAAAATCGACATGCTCAAAGTTAACCACCTTCTTACCAATACGGCTAGTCTCAAAATTAATTTCAAGATCGTCATTATTAACCGTTTGGTGAACCTCACCCTTAAGCTCCTTAAAGCGATTAATACGAGCTTGTTGCTTGGTCGCGCGTGCCTGTGGTTGCGTTCGCATCCATGCCAACTCCTGCTTATAGAGTTGCTTTTTCTTGTGAAGAGCCGCTGCATCTCGTTCATCTTGTTCAGCCTTTAGACGCACATAGTCTTGATAATTTCCCTGGTATTCAATCAGATTAGCCTGGTCTAGCTCAAAGATACGTGTGGCCACATTGTCCAAGAAATAACGGTCGTGGGTAATAAAGAGGACCGTTTTTTTAGAAGACTTGAGAAAATTAGTCAACCAAGCAATAGTATCAATATCCAAATGGTTAGTTGGCTCATCCAAGAGCAAGAGATCTGCATCATTCAAGAGAACCTGAGCCAACTGCACACGGCGACGAAGACCACCTGAGAGGTCCCCGACCTTTTGCGAGAGGTCTGACAATCCCAACTTAGACAAGACTGTCTTAACCTCGCTCTCAATGGACCAAGCATCTAGACTATCCATCTCAGCCATAACCTTCTCCAAGCGAGCCTGATTCTCCTCAGAATATTCTGCCATAAGGGTTTCATATTCTCGAATCAAAGCCATCTCACGAAGGTCTGATGACAAGACAGTTTCAAGCACCGTCTTGCTATCATCAAATTCTGGCTCTTGAGTCAAATAAGCAATCTTATAGCCATTAGCCTTGGTGAAAGGTGACACATCACCATCAAAACCAATACGCTCAGATACAACATCTAGCAAGGTTGTCTTACCTGTCCCATTGACACCAATAATCCCAATACGATCCAAATCATGGATAATGAATGAAATCTCTTTAAAAACCGTCTTATCTCCAACGGACTTGGTTAATTTTTCAACAATAAAATCTGACATCTTACTTCCTTCTTACAAATAACACCGCTACGGATCCTACGCATGCTCTGTAGCGGTGTGTCATTTTTATCACGTCTCTAGACTTATTTCATAGCTTGAACAAAGGCTACAATGGCTTCCTTGTCATTAGCTAGCTTCCCATCAACGATGGTATTTTCTATAGCCTTAAGTGCACGACCAAGGTCTGGACCAGGTTTGAATCCCAGCTCCTTCATCAGTGTGCCACCATTCACAACGATTTCGTGCTTATCATGGATGAGCAACTGGCCATCCAACTCGGCAATACGCTCATAATCGACGTCCAAGCCCTGAGCCCGTCTCAAGGTTTCAGCCTCCTCTAAGAGTTCCTTACCATACTGATAAACATCTTGCTTGGTCACAGCTCTCTCCAAACGGAAATTGAAAATGTCAACCAGGGACTGAACTGTCTTTTGGAAATTAACAGATGTCTTCCATTTTTTAAGAAAAGAGCGTGGATTATCGTGCTTGAGAGCCAGAAGAGTTGCCGCCCAGGCCTGCTCAGAACTTGTAAATCTAAAGTCATCAGCATAATCTGATACAAAAGACTGCCATTTCTCTGCTGTCTCTTGAAAATCTGGAAGATACTGATAAGCCTTAGTTGCTAGAAGTGCCTTGATTCCTTTTTTCCAATGTGGTGCCAAGAGCAACTTATCAAATTCGATGAAACTTCGCTCAATCGAAATCTTTTCCAAAAGAGGAGCATGGCTGGCCATAGCCTGAAAAGTCTTTTCTTCGATATCAAAGTCTAAACTCGCTGCAAAACGTAGGCCCCGCATGATGCGAAGAGCATCCTCGTTAAAGCGTTCCTCAGCCTTACCAACAGCCCTTAAGACACGGTTGTCCAAATCAGCAAGACCATTGAACTTATCAATAATCTCAGCATTTTCATTAAGAGCAAAAGCATTGACTGTAAAATCACGACGCTTAAGATCCTCTTCCAATGAACGCACAAAGGACACGCTAGACGGACGACGGTAATCCACATAGACGTCCTCTGTTCGGAAGGTCGTCACCTCATACTCACCGCCATTTTCCAAGACCAAAACGGTCCCATGCTCAATACCAATGTCTACCGTACGCTCAAAAATCTGTTTAGTCTCCTCAGGATAAGAAGACGAAGCAATATCAACATCGTGAATAGGACGGTTGAGAAGGGCATCGCGTACCGATCCACCAACAAAGTAAGCCTCAAACCCTGCAGCCTTAATTTTCTCTAATATTGGTAAAGCCTTCTGAAATTCAGAAGGCAAATAACTTAATCTCATAGTAAATGTTCCAAACCATAAACAAGCTGATTACGTTTAACAACTTCTTTAATCCCAAGATTAACACCACCCATAAAGGAAATGCGGTCGTAAGAGTCGTGACGCAAGGTCAATCCTTCTCCTTGGGCACCAAAGATAACCTCTTGGTGAGCCACAAGACCTGGCAAACGCACACTGTGAATGCGGAAACCATCAAACTCAGCACCACGTGCCCCAGCAAGTGTTTCCACCTCATCCTCAGCTCCCTGACGTTTAGTCTCGCGAACCTCACGAATAAGTTCAGCCGTTTTCACTGCTGTACCTGATGGCGCATCTTTTTTCTTGTCATGGTGAAGCTCAATGATTTCAAGATCTGGGAAATATTTGCTAGCTTCTGCCGCAAACTTCATAAGTAAGATAGCACCGATAGCAAAGTTAGGAGCAATCAAACCACCAATAGACTTGTCTTTAGAAAGGTCTGTTAATTCCTGAATTTGTGCTTCAGTAAATCCTGTTGTACCCACAACTGGTGCAAAACCATTCTCCAAAGCAAAACGAGTATTTTCATAGGCAACAGCAGGCATAGTGAAATCCACCCAGACATCTGCATCAAAGCCAACCAAATCCGCTTTATCTGTGAAGACAGGAATACCGTCCACTTCTTTTTCTGTCGCAAATGGGTCAAGTAAGGCAGCCAAAGTCAATTCATCATCACCCTTGACCATCTCAACCGCAGTTGAACCCATTCTTCCTTTAAATCCAGCAACAATAACTTTAATAGACATGTCATTTTTCCTCTCTATTGATCTTAATCATAGACAAGCCCCATCCCAGATGGATAGTACTTATTTGGTAAATTTAGGTGTTAGACCTAACACTAGTGCTCCTTCACCCAAGTGTGTCGCAATTACGGCACACAAGGATACCACTGTTGAAACGCTAATTCCCTGTGCTTCTAGCTGTCTTTTAAATTCCTCAGCTTTTTCAGGAGCATTAGTGTGAAGGATACTAAGCTCCATTTCACGATTTTCCTCAGCTAGGGCAACCAAACGTTTCACAGCTTTCTTCTCTGTACGCACCTTTTCAAAAACAACGATTTTTCCTTCGTCATTAAAATTCAAAATAGGTTTGATAGACAAAAGATTTCCTAAAATCGCCGAACCATTCGACAAACGACCACCCTTAACCAGATGATTAAGATCATCCACAAGAATATAGGCCGTCGTTTGGTCAACTTGCTCCTCAAGCTTCTTCAAAATGTTCTCAAAAGACATTCCTTGGGCTGACCAATGCAAAACGTTTCTCACCATGGCTCCCATAGGAGCTGCTGTGATTTTTGTATCAGGAAAAGCAATCTTCAACTTGGCATGGTCCTCAATCAAAAACTGACTATTGGCCCAAAAACCAGAGATTCCTGAAGAAAGGAAAAGCCCAATGACATGGGTATAACCTTCCGCCTCCAACTCCATAAGCAAGTTATCCAAGTCAGCTAGATTTGGTTGTGACGTCTTGAGCAGTTCCTCAGAGTTTGCCATTTGTTCATAAAACTGATTGACATCCAAGTTTTTTCCTTCAACAAAAGGCTGCCCCTCAATGATGACTGGAATATCTAAAACATAAACATCAGCATGGCCCTGAATCTCAGCAGGGAGATTAACCGATGAATCCGTAATAACTGCAAGAGACATCTTAGAACTCCAAGTTGATACCTGGGCGATCCAAGGCAATTTCAGTTACTTCATAAGTCAAACGTTGAAGCGTATCCAAGAGCGGTGCAGCCAAGGCTTCTGCTTCTTCTTGTGAGAAGTCTTTTGGTTCATTAACGATACGGTTTTGAATATGGTCCATTTGAGAAACAATCCCTGAGATAACAAACTCATCACGGACAATCATAAATTGCAAAACAGCTACAACAGACGTATTGTTAGCTTCTTCATCTTTATTGTGCAACTGGAAAGTTACTTCAACATTTGTTTTAGGCACACCATTCTCTTTTTCCCACTCATGGTTACGAACATCATAGTGGTAACGGTTAACAAATACTTTTTCGCGAATTAAATCCATTAGTCATATTCTCCTTGATACAATTACTCTTTATTATAGCATAAATATGCTTTATTATGGGAATATTATTGACAGAAAAATGAGTATTTAGACTGAGTTTGACAGCAATAATAATCACTAGAAAAGTAGGAGCTTTGATTTAGGTCTAAGAACACTAAAATAAGGCTCCTTCATCAGAAAAGAGCCTTACATTGACAGCTAACAGTCCCTCAAAGAACGTTTCTGCTGTCCCTGTTCATCAAAATTCTCAGGAGACAACCAATTCTCAAATCGTTTCTTAAGTACTGGCCACTCACTGTCAATAATCGAGAACCAGTCCGTATCACGGCTACGTCCCTTATAGATAGCATGGTTACGAAAACGCCCCTCATAGGTAAACCCTAAACGCATGGCTGCATTGGCAGAAGGGCGGTTGAGACTATCACATTTCCACTCATAACGACGATAGTTAAGATCTTCAAAGACATATTTCATAAGCAGGTATTGAGCTTCTGTAGCTGCTCGAGTCTTTTGTAAGGCAGGTGCTAAAATCACTCGCCCCATCTCAACACTGCGATTTTTCGGTGTAATAGCCATGAGTGAAAAGGTTCCTAGAACCTTACCTGAAGCCTTATCTCTGATGGCAAAGAAATAAGGATTCTGGGATTGCTCATAATCCTCTAAACACTGACGTACAGCTTCTTCAGATTCAAAAGGGTCCGCATACATATAGGTCCAATCCGAAAGAATCTGATTAGTAAAGTAAAAGTCTAAAATGTCCTCATAATGCTCTGCCACCGTCAAATGTTCAACGCTGCAATAACGGCCTTCTAATAGGGCAACATCTGGCATCTTCCCCGGACTAGCATCCGCGAGACTTGGCCCCACTTCTTGTTGGTAGTGATTTAAAGGCATAGGATTCTCCTTTTTTTATAAAGAAAAGCCTACACAAAAGTGCAGACTTTAGCTTAATTATTTAGCAACTGGGTATACAGATACTTGTTTTTTGTCGCGACCTTTACGTTCGAAACGTACAACACCTTCAACTTTAGCGAAGAGTGTATCGTCACCACCACGGCCTACGTTTACACCTGGGTAGATGTGTGTACCGCGTTGACGGTAAAGGATTGATCCACCTGATACAGTTTGTCCATCAGCTGCTTTAGCACCAAGACGTTTAGCTTGTGAATCACGACCATTGGAAGTAGAACCCCCACCTTTTTTGTGGGCGAAAAGTTGCAAGTTTTCAAGAGTTTTCAACATAAGATTGTGTCCTTTCTTAGTGATTAGTCGCTAACTTACGCGTTGATAGCGTTGATAACAACTTTTGTATAAGGTTGACGGTGACCTTGTTTACGGTGGCTACCTTTTTTAGGTTTGTATTTGAAAGTAACAACTTTCTTTTGTTTACCTTGTTTTTCGATAGTTCCGACAACAGTAGCTCCCTCAACAACTGGAGTACCTACTACAGTTTTATCACCACCGACAAGAACAACTTCGTTAAAAGTTACTTCTGATCCTGCTTCAGCGTTGATTTTTTCAACGTAGATTGCTTGACCTACTTCAACTTTAACTTGTTTTCCACCAGTTTTGATGATTGCGTATGTGCTCATGATGCACCTCCTATTAAAATTTTTAATGTGTCTGAGGTTTCCCTCTGTGAAGACTCGCCTAGTACTGCGGGGACGAACCCACTTGCAAACAGTAGTCGTGCGGTTGCACAGGACGTGCATTTAGTCAACGTTACAATTCTATCATTTTTTCCCTCTAATGACAAGAGAAAAAGTTATTTTGATTATTCTTATTCTGCTCATTGACCTTTAACCAAGTAATGATTCCCCTACTCAACCCTTATACCATATTTTCCTAAGAAGGTCTTAGCTAGATCCTGCTCCAAATCAGCTAAACAAAGGCTCCTATCCGTTGTCAAAATTTGATAGCGTTCAGTCCCTTCGAAATAGAAGTGATTCAATAACTGATAGCCATTTCGCTCATAAAATGCCAAACGTTTTAAGCGCTGATTACGATTAGAAGCATCCTTCTCATCCATGGGTTCAATCGTAAGCACACACGGTCGTACCCCTGCTTCTTTCTTAACTTGTGCCAAAATCTGACTGCCATATCCCAGAGATTGTTTACTTTCCTCAACTGCAAGAAAAAGTAGGTAGACCAGGTTGTCAGTATAAATGGTATAGGTCAAGCCAACGAAGACTCCCTGATCAAAATAGGCCAAGAAAGATTGTCCTCTTTTCAAGTTGTTCCAAGACAATTGCCAAAGTGGGAGACGCTCCTCCACAGGAAAAGCCGCTTCATAAAGTGAAGCGACCTTCTTGAATGTTGGTGTCAGAGGATAAATGTTACGAATCTCTAGTGTCATTTCCCTAACCAATAACCTTCTTATAATCTTCTGGTGTCGCCACATGAGCATGCTCACGTTGACGATCAAGCAAGTGACTAAGGAAGTCACGGTTGCCCAAGGCTTCTTTAAGGGTTTGTTTAAATTGCCCAGCATTCATAGCTGAGAAAATATTGCTTGGTGCAGTATAATCTGGACCATGGCTTGTGTTCGTGAAAGCCAGGATAAGCAGGTTATTTTCAAAGGCAGCACGTGTCGCTGACAGGATTTCATTTTGGTGATTAATATCTAAATAGAAATCAGCCTCTTGATAGAGACGTTTAACCTGTTCTGTTGTAATATTCGGATAAAGGCTAACATTACTATATTTAGCTAAATCCATCAAACGACTTGACATTTCAGTGATTGCACCAATATGGTAGTGCATGGTAGGCACTTCACTAACAATGTTTTCCAAGTGTTCAATCTGATCTGAGTTGGTCAAGATCAGTGCTTGATTTTGGAAATTATTCTGACGAGCAAATGGATACATGAATCCGAGAAAGGCCACGCGAGAAGCCTGCTCTGGACTAACCAACTTTAGAAGATTCGTATATGCCGTGTATTCTTGCACTACAATCTTAGTTTGACGGTGATTGCTATCAAGAAGGAGGCGCATATTCCCAGGGACTGAATCAGTGATAGGCTCTTGCCAGAAGAGGACATCTTGACCAGAATTCGGAAGATTCATAGCTGTCAAGAAAGGCGTTGACAAGGAGTTATAAAGGATACGTCGCAAATCATAGCCAGCTTCTTTAAGATAAAAGACTACAAACTCCGATTTGTTTTTGAAAATGTAGACCTTGTCTTTCCAATTCAAGATAACGTCTTTGGTCAAATGGTTAATGACGATAACTTCCTTGTTGTCTGGAGTGAAATAACTAGTAATGGTCGCTTCTTGCTTAACATTGTAAGTTGTTTGTGAGAAACGATACCCCTTATTATTGTAGCGATCAGTCACACGCAGGCGACCTGACTCATCATACCAATCCACAGCTTTAACTAGACGCTGATGAGCAGGGTGCGCATAGTGAATATGACCACGTTTCTTATCAAAACGGAAGATTTCCGCGTTGCTATTTGTTCCTAAAATTTCCCAGTAGTCAGGCACAGGAACCTGATTAAAGTAAAGTGCAGAACCTTGAACCTTGTCAAAACCAGTGAAATAAAGGTAAGGTGAGGTCACGTCACTAGGCAGAAAGCCATCATCTGAAAGACAAACTGTTGTATTTACATAGCCAGCGACAATCAGCGAGTAATGGAGATCCCAACTACCTTGACTATAGTTCTCAAATAAATTAATCATGATTAGTCATCTCCTTTACTAAGTTAAGCCACTTCTGCTCGATTTCCTCTGTCAAAAAGCCTTTGGCGATATCATAAGAGACTTGATGAACATGATTTAAATCTGAACGATTGAAGAAAGCTACAATTTTCTCTGCCAAGGCAGCCACAATAGCAAGCTCGTCATCTTTTTCAAATCGAGGGATTAAGTAACCATTTTCATTATCCTTGATAAAAGTTTGGTTCCCATAACGGACATCAAAACCAATCATACCAAGGCCCGATCCAACAGCTTCTAGAAGTGTCAAGCCAAAACCTTCACTCTTAGAACCTGATAGGTAAAGTTCGTAATCCTTGTAGACTTCTGTTAAATCTTGGTGACCCTTAAGATGGATGTAATCCTGAGCGTGATTTTCCTCAATAATTGCCTTAAGCTTAGCTTCTTCAGCACCTGTACCAAAGATATCAAAGTTCACTTGTGGCAGACTTTCTTTAGCCTTAACAACAGCCTTGGCCAACCAGTCTACGTGTTTTTCATTGGCCAAACGTGAAGCTGTGATGATTGAGAATGGTTTACGCTCTCCCTCAGGCTCTCTCAGTTTATCCAAACTTCCCACAGGAATCGTTACGATATTAGGTGTAAATGGTGTGTATTTGTTGAACTGATCTAGCATAATGCTGCGTTGACGTTCTGTCGCTGTGATGAAGAAATCAACCTTATCTGCATTGCTGAATTGGTACTCATAGAAGTTATTCCAAAGAATAGTCTTGTCTGTCACAGCATTTTCACTAAAGTGCTCTGCATGGACCACAACCCCAAGCTTAGCAGGTTTGGTATTACGGAAAACAGCCTGTCCCGTACCAGTGGCACGGTCCAAGATAACGATATCCTGGTCAGTTAGACCAAGTTGCGACATGAAGTAGGCGATAAATTCATGTTTAGATGACAAAATCTTATCTGGGAAACGGAAGACACTATCCTTACCATCAACAATTTCATCATAAGCAACACTACCATCCTCATTGAAGAAACGACGTTGATAGAGGTGGGCCTTGTTATCTACAGGGGTGTAGTACTCCGTGAACATCTTAGTGTAAGAGTAAAAGTCTTTACGAATTAAGCAACCACGCGATACTTTTTCCACACGGTGAACGATATCTTCACCCTCTTTACGCAAATAAGCGGCGTAGAAAATATCTTCCTTGGCACAAAAGAGCTTAACCACCTTGCCATTAATCTCACGACGCGTGATATCATAAGGGATTTCCTTTTCCAAATCCTTGACAGTATAGGTCGTTGGAGCAATTTTCAGGTCTGTAAAATAGCTGTATAGCCAGATGACGTCTTCATCTTCAAACCCCATGTTACGGGTCAAATCTGAAAGATTGTCCTGCAGGAACATATCCATAAAGACAAATTTGGCCTTAATACCTGTGTTTTTGAAAATTGTAGAACGATAGGCCTGGGCGTACTCAACACCACTTGATGCCCAACCGATTCCTAAATTGATGTTATAAACAGTCATGTATTTTCCTTTCTGGGTAAAAGCTCAACATCGACATTTCTTTTTGGACATACCTAACTCTAGTAGCACCTAAATACTACTATGTTAGTATATATCCTCCTAGACTAGAGCAAGTCTTCAATAAGTGTATCCACCTCGTCTTGCGCTTCTTCAATAGGTGTGATTTCAGTCACCATGATTCCCGCAACCGCACGTTCAACCAAGGCTTCAACATCCATACGACGTTCATATTGTTCAACGTTTTTGATTTTTGGATTAGTCTTTGGACGGTCAGGTGCAAAGATAGTACAGCAATCCTCAAAAGGTTGGATGGAAATGTCAAAGGTATCAATTCTTTGTGCCAAATCAATGATTTCCAACTTGTCCATAGTGACAACTGGACGAATCACTGGCGTACATGTAACAGCATTAATCGCCTGCATAGACTCCATAGTCTGACTAGCAACCTGACCAAGACTCTCACCATTGATAATCACAAGACCTCGACGTTCTTCTCGAATGCGGTCAGTAATACGCATCATAAAACGACGCGTCAAGGTCATCAAATAAGCCTCAGGCGCTTTTTCTTTGATTTCCTCTTGGATTTCAGTAAATGGTACTTCGATGAACTGGATATTACCACCAAACTTGGTCAACTTACGGGTCAAATCTTGAGCCTTTTTCAGTGCACCAGGACTGGTATAAGGAGGGCTTGCAAAGTGGACAGCTTCGATATCTACACCACGTTTAAGGGCAAGATAGCCTGCCACTGGTGAGTCAATCCCACCTGAAAGCATGAGCATTCCTTTACCCGCAGTCCCTACAGGCAAGCCACCAGCTCCTTTAATCTCCTCATGAGAAATATAAGCCGCCTCGGCACGAATTTCTACCTTAAGGTTGACATCTGGGCCCTTCATCTGAGCCTTAATGTCAGGCAATACATCAAAAACTGCATTTCCTAAAGTAAGATTGAGCTCACGACTATCGAGAACAAAATCATGGTCACTACGTTTAGCAGTCACTTTAAAGGTAAGACCATCACGATAGAGCCCAGTCATAATGTCTTGAACAGCCTTTTTCAAGACCTCGACATCTTTTTCAAACTTGTAAACAGGACTAAAGGCTTGAATACCAAAAATTTGCTTCAAAGACTCTGCTACTGGCTCATAGTCTGTACCGTTGAGGTAGATGTGACCACGGTCTCGGTCAAAAGTCACTTTAACATCTGGATAGATGGATAGAACATCCTTGATGTTATTTCTAAGTTTATTGATAAAGCGCATACGGTTTTTGCCCTTGGTAGACAATTCACCATAGCGAACCATAATTTCTGAATATGTTAGTGTCATTCCTTTTCCTTTTAAATTTGAATTTAGTTTTATTGTTTAATTGCTTAAATCTTACTATCTCACTTTTTGTGTCTTGGCGTAGACCTGCTTGAAAATTGTGAGAAACTGTTCTACCTGTCCCATATCATTGTCATCATCAAGACTGATACGTACAGCCGTTTGAGCTAATTTAGTCGGAACACCCATAGAAATGAGAGTCCCTGCTGGTTTTCCCGCCTTAGATGAACATGCAGATGTCGTTGAAATATAGATTTGATGCTCTTCAAAAGCATGGACAATAACTTCACCACGAACACCCTTGATTCCAAAGGTCAAAATATTGGGCGCAAAGTCTTCACCCTCACCTGAGAAAATAGTAATGTCCTCATACTTAGCCAATTCGTCAAAGATAATTTTTTTCATCTTGGCAATTTTCGGAAGAGAAAACGCCTCTTTGTCAGTAACTAAGCGCAAGGCCTTAGCCATACTCGCAATGCCAGCAACATTCTCAGTCGTTGAACGAAAGTCTTTTTCTTGACCACCACCTGTTAGGAGTGGCGTAATCTTTTTCCCTGCCTTTTTGTAGACAAAACCGACACCTCGAACAGCATGGAACTTGTGACCAGAAAAAGTTGCAAAGTCAACACGGTCTGTTAAATAAGCTGATACAGGAATCTTCCCAATAGCCTGAACAGCATCCACATGGAAAGATATCGTCGGCTCATCAGCCAATATATCCGAGATAGCTTGAATAGGTTGGATTGATCCGATTTCGTTATTAACGGCCATGACCGAAACCAAGATCGTGTCGGGGCGTAATAATCCAGCAAGAGCTTCAACATCCACAAATCCTTGCTCATTAACTGGTGCATAGGACACTTCGAAACCATGCTCTGAAAGCCATTTGGCAGACTCTTTCACCGCAGGATGTTCAATATCAGAAACAATAATGTGTTTGCCGTAAGGCTCTTTTTCAAAAGCAACTCCTTTAATGACCCAGTTGTCGCCTTCGGTTCCTCCAGACGTAAAGAAAATCTCATCGGCTGATTTTCCAATGAGGTCCGCAACTTGCTTACGAGAAGCCTCCAAAATACGTGTCGCAGATGTTCCTAATTGGTGCAGGCTGGATGGGTTCCCAAAAATTTTAGTAGCCACTTCTTGATAGGTTCTAAGTGCCTCTGGATAAGGCACCGTAGTGGCTGAATTATCAAAATAAATCATGATTTTTCCTCGATTTTTATTTACTATTTATTATAGCATAATTTTTTTAGCAATTTTTGCGAGAAAATCATATAATAGAAAGTACGAAATATTTTTAAGGAGAGCATCATGTCTGAAAATTACTCACGCCGTAATCATTCATCAAAAGAAGAAAAAAAATCTGCCCCAAAGGTAACTGAACACGTTACAAAAGGCTTCACTGCCTTCCAAAAAGTCCTTACTGCCGTCGGGACAATTTTGTCAATCATCGTGGCTTCAATCACCATCATGAATTTCACAGCCTCTAAAAATAAGGACACTTCTGATTCATCAGCCAATCAATCAACTGTAGTCATCAAAGAAGGCAATAATAAGACTCAAGAATCAAGCGCCGCTTCATCTAGTTATGGCAATGCGACTGATTCAGAAACACAAACAAGTAGCCAAGCAGGAACTAACACCTATTCGTCATCTGCAGACACAACAACGGGTGGCAATACGACTACCTCTTCATCAGCAGCTACTGCAGACACAACATCTGGCAATGCGACTACTGGTGGCGCAACAACTGGTGACGCCGCTTCTAACTAAGACATGTAAAAGGCTAGGAAACCCTGCCTTTTTTCTATAATCCTATGAACTATACAGAAACTCTAAATTTTATCCATTCTTTCAAGGGCAATGGCCGTCGCCCTCAACTCGAACGTATGCGTTGGCTTTTGAAACAAGCCGGAAATCCTCAGATTCACTTTCCAACGGTACATATTGTCGGTACCAACGGTAAGGGATCAACAACAAGCTACCTACAAAATATCCTAACAAAGTCAGGCTATCAGGTCGGGACCTTTACCTCACCTTATATTACTCGTTTCAACGAACGTATTAGTATAAACGGCACAGAAATCCCTGATAAGGATTTGATTAGCCTTGTCGAGAAAGCTCAGGTTCTTCTTGATGATTTAGAAGAGCACACTGCTTTTGACCGACCTACGGAATTCGAGTTGGTCACCTTACTCATGTTCCTCTACTTCGACCTTAAACAGGTTGATATGGCTATCATTGAAGCAGGTATTGGTGGACGCCTTGATTCGACCAATGTCCTTTCGCCAGAGCTTGTCATCTGTACTTCAATTGGCTTTGATCACACTGAAACCTTGGGCAATAGCCTTTTGGACATCTCCAATCATAAAGCAGGCGTCATGCGAGAAAACACACCTATCTTACTTGGTCGTGTCTCTGCAGAAGTTGAACATTTCTTCAACCAAAAATCACATGACCTACAAGCTCCTTTAGCCGTCATTGATAGGGAAATTCAGCTGCTTCCGAAAGACAACCAAACGATCCAAGTTTCTTATGACCATTGGGAAAGTCCAGATCTTAAGCTACCAATGCTAGGACGACATCAAGAAAACAATGCTGGGTTAGCTGTCACTGCTGCCCATCTCTTGACTCCAGCATTTCCTAAGATTACTAATAAGAGCATTCAAGATGGTATTTGTGACACACACTGGCCTGGTCGTAGTGAGTGGATAGGAAACAATATTTATCTAGACGGTGCCCATAACCCTCAAGGAATTGCTAGCTTAAAACAGGTACTAAAAGATAACTTTGCCAATCGTAAAATCCATATCCTCTTTGCAGGACTTAGACGAAAACCTTTAGCAAACTTACTAGGAGAACTGAAAGAGTATGACATAACGGTAACCAGCTTTGACTTTTTTGAAGCACTGCCCTTGGATGACTATCCCCAAGACTTCAAACGTGCGGCCGACTATAGAGACTGGCTAGCACAAGCTGAATCAGCAAATCCTGATGACCTATTTGTTGTTACAGGATCCCTTTACTTTATCTCAGAAGTAAGAAACTACTTATTAAACGAAAGAAAGGCCTAAAGGTCTTTTTTATTTAGACAATATACAGTTACACACAAAATATATAGGTTGTTATTTGAACACAAAGAAAAGTCTATCTATTTGGCTAGACAGACTTCACCTTTTTATCTCATCGTTACAAATTCTTCTGAGCCGGTTGGATGAATGGTTTCCATAGCCAAAAAGGCTATGGAAATTCGTAAGGGACTTCCTTGCGATCACTTTCAATTGAGGCCATTCAGACACAAAGAAAAGTCTATCCATTTAGGTAGACAGACTTCACCTTTTTATCTCATCGTTACAAATTCTTCTGAGCCGGTTGGATGAATGGTTTCCATAGCCAAAAAGGCTATGGAAATTCGTAAGGGACTTCCTTGCGATCACTTTCAATTGAGGCCATTCAGACACAAAGAAAAGTCTATCCATTTAGGTAGACAGAC